>NZ_JBOICG010000334.1:0-4060 GCF_050739995.1 Pseudomonas sp.
GCCTAAAGGCTTACGAATATCTCAGAGCATGCGCCGGTTCGATCTTCGCCGCCCGATACGCCGGATACAGCGTCGCCAAGAAGCTCAACACAAACCCTGCCGTGCAAATCAGCAACACATCGCCGCCTTGCAGCTCCGAAGGCAGGTTGCTGACGAAGTACACATCCGAGCTGAAGATATGCTGCCCGGACACCCGCTCCAGCCAGCCCACCAGTTCACTCACGTTCAATGCCGCAATCACGCCCAGCACACCGCCAATCAGGGTACCGACGATGCCGATCACCGTACCCTGCACCATGAAGATCGCCATGATCTGGCGTGGCGTGGCGCCAATGGTGCGCAGGATGGCGATATCCGCGCCCTTGTCGTTCACCACCATGATCAAGGTAGCGATGATGTTGAACGCAGCCACGGCGACGATCATCAGCAACAGCAGGCCGATCATGGTCTTTTCCATCTTCATCGCACTGAACAGGCTGCCCTGGGTATGGGTCCAGTCGTCAGCCTTGTAGGCCGCGCCCAGGCTGGCGGCGATATCCGCAGAGACTTTGGGTGCCGCGTACAGGTCTTTCACCGCCAGACGCACGCTTTGCACCTGGTTCGGTTGCCAATGCTGAATTTCCGCGGCGTCGGCCATGTGGATCAAGGCCATGGAGCCATCCAGCTCGGCGCCGACCTTGAAGATGCCCACCACGTTCAAACGCTGCATGCGCGGGGTGATCCCTCCCGGCGCAGTGCTGACTTCCGGGACAATCAGGGTCAGCTTGTCACCCACGTTCAGGCGAAAACGCCGTGCCGTGATTTCGCCGACCACCACGCCGAACTCGCCGGGCTTCAGGTCATCCAGTTTGCCCTGCACGATATGCTGGGCCACGATCGACACCTTGCCTTCCTGGGCCGGGTCGACGCCGCTGATCTCAATCGGCTGCATCGCACCTTTGTAGGAGAACATACCGTCCATCTGCGTGAACGGGACGGCAGCGGTCACTTGTGGGTTCTTCATCGCAGCGGCGGCCACGGGCTGCCAATCATCGATCGGGTTCACGCCGACGATGGTGGCATGGGGCACCATGCCGAGAATGCGTGAACTCATTTCGCGCTGGAAGCCGTTCATCACCGACAGCACCACGATCATGGCCAATACGCCCAGGGCGAGGCCAATCATCGAAGTCATCGAGATAAACGAAACAAAACGGTTGCGGCGCTTGGCGCGGGTATAGCGCGTGCCGATGAAAATCGATAACGGTCTGAACATTCGCGGGCACCGTTGAAAAAATTAAAAAGCCCGACGCCAGGCGCCAGGCTTGAAACGGGTCAAATGGCGACCAGATGACCTTCCTGCAGGTGCAGCACGCGATCCATCTGGCGGGCCATGCTCATGTCATGGGTCACCACCAGGAACGCGGTGCGCATCTGGGTGCTCAGTTCCAGCATCAAGTCCTTGATGCCCTGGGCGGTGTGGGAGTCGAGGTTGCCGGTCGGCTCGTCGAGCATCACCAGGCCCGGGTTGTTGACCAAGGCACGGGCAATCGCCACACGCTGGCGCTCACCACCGGACAGCTCAGCCGGCTTGTGCTCCAGGCGATGACCGAGGCCTACACGCTCCAGCAACGCCTTGGCACGCTCGCGCGCTTCGGGAATCGCGGTCTTGCCGATCAACAACGGCATGCACACGTTTTCCAGGGCGGTGAACTCCGGCAACAGGTGGTGGAACTGGTAAACAAAACCGAGCGAACGGTTGCGCAGCTGACCACGGGCCTTCTCGCCCAGGGCCGACAGTTCTTCGCCTGCCAGCCAGACGCTGCCTTGGGACGGCGTATCCAGGCCACCCAACAGGTTGAGCAAGGTACTTTTGCCCGAACCGGAACTGCCGACGATCGCCACGCGCTCGCCAGGGTGGAGTTCAAGCTGCAGGTTGGACAGCACCACCACCGACTCCGGGCCTTCCTCGTAGGATTTGCCCAGGTTGCGGCAGCTCAGGATTGCTTTTTCACTCATGCCCGATTCACTCATAACGTAAGGCCTGTGCTGGCTGGGTACGTGCCGCGCGCCAGGCTGGATACAGGGTGGCAAGGAAACTCAAGACCAACGCCGCACCGCCCACCATCAACACGTCCTGGGCCTGAACCTGAGACGGCAAGTAGTCGATGAAGTAGACGTCGGCGTTGAGGAACTTGTGGCCGATGACTTTTTCCAGCGCGGCGATGGCGGCGCTGACATTCAATGCCGCCAGGATGCCGACGGCGGTGCCGATCAAAGTGCCGACCACACCGATCACGGTGCCCTGCACCATGAAGATTGCCATGATCTGGCCCGGCGTGGCGCCGAGGGTACGCAGGATCGCGATGTCGCCCTTCTTGTCGTTCACCACCATCACCAACGTGGAAATGATGTTGAACGCGGCCACGGCGACGATCAGTAGCAACAGCAGGCCGATCATGGCTTTTTCCATGCGGATGGCCTGGTACAAGTTGCCGTGGGTGCGGGTCCAGTCGCGGGCGTAGTACTGGCTGTCGCCCAAGTGTTGGGCGATTTCCCAGGCCGTGCGCGGCGCGTCGAACAGATCATTGAACTTCAGGCGCAGGCCCTGCACCTGATCCGGCTGCCAACGATGCAGGCGGGCCAGGTCAGTGAGGTTGGTCAGGCCGATGTAACCGTCGATCTCACCGGCGCCGACGTGGAAAGTGCCGACCACGGTGAACCGCTTCATGCGCGGGAACATACCGGCCGGAGTCACGGTGACTTCCGGCGCGACGAAGGTCAGCTTGTCGCCGATGCCCACGCCGAGCTTGGCCGCGGCCTTGTCACCGATCACGATGCCGAAGCTGCCGGGGGCCAAATCATCGAGTTTGCCCTGCAGCATGAACTTGTCGATGATCGAGACATTGCGCTCCTGTGCCGGGTCGATGGCGTTGAGCAGGATCTTCTGCACCTTGCCGTCATTGGTCAGCAACCCCTGCATCTGGGTAAACGGCGCGACAGCCACCACCTTGGGGTTCTGCTTGACCTTGTCGGCCAGGCTCTGCCAGTCACTGATGGGCGAGTCACCCTCGATGGTCGCATGGGGCACCATGCCCAGCACGCGGGTGCGCATCTCATGATCAAAGCCATTCATCACCGACAACACCACGATCATCACGACCACGCCCAAGGCGAGCCCGATCATCGAGGTCAAGGAAATGAACGACACAAAATGATTGCGACGCTTTGCACGGGTATAACGCGTGCCGATAAATACGAAGAGAGGTCTGAACATGTCGGGGCTTGTTCGGAGGAAAAGAAGACGTCCCGGTGGCGGGGTCTGGTAAGCAGCTTTACACTCTGACCATTACCGTTACCTGGGGTTCGCCATGTCGACATTAGATGAAGAAGAGCGCCGCGAATACTACCGTATCGCCGACATGATCGCACTCCAAATCAAAAGCCTGTCCGCACCCGAGGCGGCGAGCAAGGAAGTGTTGCTGGATGATTCACCGCTGTTCAATCTGCTCAGCGAACTGCACCTCAGTGAATTCGAAGCCCAGCACCTGTTGCGCCAGATCAGCGAGAAAGATCGCAGCCTGGCCGCCTTCCTCAAAGTGCAGAACAAACGCCTGGACCTGCTCAGCCAGGTCATGGCCCGCGGCCTGCTGAGTGAAGTCGGCGCTCCGCAGCCAGTGATCATTTCCGAAGGCGGCATCGACTTCCAGCACCCCACTCCCCTGGTACCTGGTGCACACCTGGCGGTCAAGCTGGTGCTGATGCCCCAAGCGCTCGGCTTACTGCTGCGTGCAAAGATCACCCATTGCGACCCTAAAGGCGACGGCTTTGACGTGGGTACCGAGTTCGAGTCCATGACCGATGCCCAGCGCCAGCTACTCGCCCGCTATATCCTGCAGAAACAGGCACAGGAACGACGCCTGGCGCGGGAACAGAGCGACGCCCAAGACACCTGAATTGATATTCACCCCGCCAGACAACCTGGCGTAAAGGAGCAACTGTGACCCTGATTTACGGCCATCGCGGTGCCAAAGGCGAAGCACCGGAAAACACCCTGACCAGCTTTCAGGAATGCCTCAAG
>NZ_JBOICG010000335.1:0-4219 GCF_050739995.1 Pseudomonas sp.
GCACACGGCGTTGCGGGCTGGCGCACGGCAATACGAAGCGCACGCCGGGCTTCAGCGCCATTAACCGTTCAGCCGCATCAAAAAACAACGTGCCCAACCGTCCGACTTCACCACCACGACTGCCGGGCATCAACGCCACAAGGGGACCATCGGCCAAGCCCAATTCGGCACGCGCGGCCGCACGATCAGCTTGCAGAGGGATGGTGTCGGCCAGCGTATGGCCCACAAAGCGCACCGGCACGCCCTTCTCTTCATAGAATTTGGCTTCGAACGGCAGCAAGGTCAGCATCAAGTCGCAGCCTTCGCGGATCTTCAGCACACGCTTCTGCCGCCACGCCCACACGGATGGGCTGACGTAATGCACGGTCTTGATGCCGGCCTGACGCAATTTGAGTTCGATGTTGAGGGTGAAGTCCGGCGCGTCGATTCCGATAAAGACGTCGGGCTTTTCTTCAATAAGTGTCTGGATCAGCAGTTTGCGGCGAGCCAGCAGCTCACGCAGTCGCCCCAGCACTTCCACCAAGCCCATGACCGACAAGCGCTCCATGGGAAAGTAGGAAGTGAGACCTTCGGCCTGCATCAACGGCCCACCGACCCCAATAAACTCTACGGCAGGATGCTGGGCCTTGAGCGCCCGCATCAAACCAGCCCCCAGAATATCGCCGGAAGCTTCTCCGGCCACCAACGCTATACGCAGATTGGCCATGATCAGCGGGTGATGCCGCGAGTCGACGCCTGGATCGAGTCCCGGAACACTGCCACTTCCGGAAACTGCGCTGCCGACTCGACCAGTTCGGCCAATGCCTGCTCAACCATCAACCCCTGGCGGTAGACCACCTTGTAGGCGCGGCGCAGAGCGTGGATCGCGTCTTCGCTGAAACCACGACGGCGCATGCCTTCGAAGTTCATGCTGCGAGCTTCGGCAGGGTTGCCGAATACCGTAACGAATGCCGGAACATCCTTGCCGATTGCGGTGCCCATGCCGGAAAAGCTATGGGCGCCGATATGGCAGTACTGATGGACCAGGGTGAAGCCGGACAGGATCGCCCAATCGTCAACGTGCACATGACCTGCCAACGCGGTGTTGTTGACCAGGATGCAGTGGTTACCGATCACGCTGTCATGACCGATATGCGCATAGGCCATGATCAGGTTGTGATCACCCAACGTGGTCTCGGCACGATCCTGCACGGTGCCACGGTGAATGGTCACACCTTCACGGATGATGTTGTGGTCACCGATTACCAGGCGTGTTTCTTCACCCTTGTACTTCATGTCCGGGGTGTCTTCGCCTACCGAGGAAAACTGGTAGATACGATTGTGTTTGCCAATGCGGGTCGGACCCTTGAGGATCACGTGCGGCCCGATGACAGTCCCCTCGCCGATTTCAACACCTGCGCCGACGATCGACCAAGGGCCGACCTCAACGTCGGCGGCCAGTACGGCCGACGGATCGATGATTGCGCGAGGGTCAATCAAACTCATAGTTTGCGTTCCGCACAGATGATTTCAGCCGAGCACACCGGCTTGCCATCCACCGAGGCCTGGCATTCGAACTTCCAGATCTGGCGTTTGCAACTGATGAACTTGGCTTCCAGGATCAACTGATCGCCCGGCGTGACCGGGTTGCGGAAACGCAGCTTGTCGGAGCCGACGAAGTAGTAAAGCGTGCCATCGGCAGGCTTGAGGTCGAGCATTTTGAAACCAAGGATACCGGCAGCCTGGGCCATTGCTTCAATGATCAGCACGCCTGGCATGATGGGATGCGCGGGAAAATGACCGTTGAAGAACGGTTCGTTGATGCTGACATTCTTGTAGGCACGAATGCGCTTTTCCTCGACATTGAGGTCCACTACGCGGTCCACCAGCAGGAACGGGTAACGGTGAGGCAGGTATTCGCGAATCTCGTTGATGTCCATCATTTCGGGGGGAAGCCTGTAATAAAGATTGGGGGCGGGCGAACTAAAAGCACGCCCCGCTAGCAAATCAAGGAGGCAGTCTAGCGGCTGTGCACACTTGATATGGAAATGGTATCAGCCTTCTGATGAAGCATTACCGCCAGGGGTCACGTCTCCAACACGCTTTTCCAGCTGTTTGAGGCGTCGGGCCATGTCGTCAAGCTGCCTCAGGCGCGCTGCACTTTTACGCCACTCAGCCGCTGGCTGCATGGCGGTACCGGAAGAGTAGGCACCCGGCTCGGTAATCGAGTGAGTAACCATGGTCATGCCGGTGATGAAGACGTTGTCGCAAATATCGATATGCCCCACCAGCCCTACACCGCCGGCAAGCATGCAATGTTTACCGATCTTGGTACTGCCAGAGATACCGACGCACGCCGCCATGGCGGTGTGATCGCCAATCTGCACGTTGTGGGCGATCTGGATCTGGTTGTCGAGTTTCACGCCGTTACCGATCACGGTATCGGCCAGAGCGCCGCGGTCTACTGCGGTGTTGACGCCAATTTCCACGTCATCGCCAATCAAAACACCACCCACCTGGGCGATCTTGTGCCAAACACCTTTGGAGTTGGCAAAACCGAAGCCTTCACCACCGATCACAGCACCCGACTGAATCACCACACGCTCGCCGATACGTACGTCGTGGTAAAGGGTGACACGGGGAGCCAGCCAGCCATCGGCACCGATTTCGCAGCGCGCGCCGATAAAGCAGTGGGCACCCACCGTCACGCCAGCAGCAATGCGCGCGCCACTCTCGATCACGGCAAACGCGCCAATGCTGGCCGCTGGGTCAACCTGGGCATCCTCGGCAATCACGGCAGAGGGATGAATACCGCCGGCCGCCTTGGGCTTTGGATCAAACAGGTGCGACGCTTTCGCGTACGACAGGTACGGGTCGGCCACCACCAGCGCATCTCCCGTGTAACCTTCGGCATCTGCGGCCTTCAGCAACACGGCTGCGGCCTGGCAATCAACCAGGTATTTACGGTATTGGGGATTTGCGAGGAAGCTCAACTGAGCTGGGCCAGCCTCCTGCAAGGTGGCTAGCCCAGTGATTTCTTTCTCCGGGGAGCCGCGCAAGGCAGCTCCCAGGAACTCGGCCAACTCGCCGAGTTTGATAGTCGCGGTCATGGTTTACTTCAGCTGGTTCATGCGCTCGATCACCTGGCGGGTGATGTCGTATTGAGGCTTGACGTCGATCACGGCGCCGCGCTCGAACACCAGGTCAAAGGCACCTTTCTTGATGACTTCTTCCACAGCGCTGTCGAGTTTCGGCTTGAGCTGCTTGAGCATTTCACGGTCAGCAACAGCCTTGGCTTCGTTCAGCTCCTTGGACTGGAACTGATAGTCACGGGCCTTTTGCTTGAATTCAAGCTCCAGACGCTCGCGCTCGCCTTGCTGCATCTTGTCGCCACCGGCTACCAGACGATCCTGGATACCCTTGGCACTGCTTTCCAGGGTCTTGAGCTTGGTCAGTTGCGGACCGAATTTTTTCTCGGCATCCACTGCGTATTTCTTGGCCGCATCGGATTCCAGCAGAGCCATCTGATAGTTCAGGACGGCGATTTTCATTTCGGCGAAGGCCGGGGTGGTTACCAGCACAGTTGCCAGCAGAACCAATTGAGTCAACTTACGCACGATGCACTCCTACAGAATCCGTTGTCGTTATCTTGGGTCAGACGCTTAGAACGTCTGGCCGAGGGAGAATTGGAAAATCTGGGTTTCAGCGTTATCAGGTTTCTTGACCGGCATGGCCAGAGCGAAGCTCAACGGGCCCAGTGCAGTCACCCAGGTCACGCCAACACCGACAGAGCTCGCCAAGTTGCTGAAGCTCACATCGTTACACTGCGTGTTGGACTTCGAACCATTCGGGTTGGTGACCTGCTCGCACTTGGAGTCGAACACGTTACCCACATCCCAGAAAACCGAAGTACGCAGGGAACGCTGGTCCTTGACGAACGGCAGTGGGAAGAGAATCTCCGCGCCACCTTGGATCAGCACGTTACCACCGAATGGCAGCGCCTTAGTGTCCGTGTCAGCGATTGTGCCTTGGTTACCCGTTGCGTCTACACCACGGCTCGGCGTACCACGTGGACCCAAAGTGCTGTCCTTGAAGCCACGAACCGAGTTGAAACCACCTGCATAGTAGTTCTCGTAGAACGGTAGACCACTGGTAGAACCATAGCCATCGCCATAACCCAGCTCAGTGTGCAGGCGCATGGTGTAGTTATCGCTCAGCGGCTGGAACAACTGACCACGGT
>NZ_JBOICG010000336.1:0-8399 GCF_050739995.1 Pseudomonas sp.
CCCCAGAAGCGAGCGCCTGCAGCAGTTTCTGTCCA
The DNA here is from genome assembly GCF_050739995.1 of Pseudomonas sp. Lineage (GTDB taxonomy): Bacteria > Pseudomonadota > Gammaproteobacteria > Pseudomonadales > Pseudomonadaceae > Aquipseudomonas. Next base: position 36 of record NZ_JBOICG010000336.1, read on the forward strand.
ACGGGCTTAAGTGAAATGCCTTGGCTATGACCAGCGGAACAAAGAACCACGCAGCCCATGAGGGGTTGGGACGCATCGACGCGGCCATCGTCGACGTATTGCGCCGCAATGGGCGCATCACCTATAAAAAACTCGCCTCACTGGTGCACTTGAGCGAGAGCCCTTGTCAGCAACGCGTTCGCAAGCTGGAGAGGCTGGGCTGTTGGCGCTGATGCGATTTTGATCTAGGCTGCTGGAATTTATTGCCCCGTCCAGATACTAAGCAAACGATGGTCTTGCGAGTGGTTTCAAAAGCTGCATATGGATCAGTCAAAATCAGCCGCCCAGCTCAAAATCGCATCAGCACCAACAGAGGGCCCTTTTTTGTAAGCCGACAGCGCTAATTAGATATCTACCTTGAGCCAAGAATTAATCAGACTCGTGGCGCGAGCTGACCCCTCCGCATACGGCGAATTGGTGACATGGTGCCTGTTGAAGTCGACCAGAAGCCCATCCTGGCGACCAATTTCCGGCTCGGCCTCGTGCCCTCCACAGCGCAACCTCCAAGTCTAGGCTGATGTCAGCCTCACGATATCCAAACCTGTACTACTACGGTTATGTGCAGTCTCACAACGGCTCGTCGCGTCAATCCAGCTGCAGCTGCAACTCGTGCACCAAATCAATCAATGCGCGCAATCGTGGTGGCACGAAGCGATGACCTGAGTAGTAAAGCCTTAATCCACCAAACGACGGGCACCACGGCATCAGCACTGGCACCAGGGCGCCGCTTGCCAGTTCTTCTTGGATGAACCACTCGGAGATGAAACCGATGCCAAGTCCCAACGATACAGCCTGTTTGATTGCCAGCAACTCATTAAAGGCAAAACGCACCGGCAGATCCATCTGCAACTTCTGGCCGCTGCGCTCCAGTTCCCAATGGTAGAGGCCACCGTGCGCCATGCGCATGCCGATGCTCTGGTGGGTGAGCAGGTCTCGCGGGTGCTCGGGCACGCCATGGCGTTCGAGATACTCGGGCGTTGCCACCACGAGCATCCGAATGTCAGCTGACAATGCCACGGCAATCATGTCTTGTGGTACGGACTCGGCCAGACGAATTCCGGCGTCAAAGCCCCCAGCGATGATGTCGACCATGCTTGATTCGCTGACGATGTCGATGCCCACCTCGGGATAGCGTTGAGCGTACTGCCGGAGCAACGGCTCCAACAGAAGATACGCCGCGCCATGCGGTGCATTGATGCGCAGCGTGCCGCTGGGTTCATCAGGGCCGACGCTGGCTTCTTCGTCAGCACTTTTAATCTGCGCCAATGCAGGAGCAATGCGCTCCACATAGCGTTGCCCGATGTCGGTGAGGGCAACGCTGCGCGTGGAGCGATTGAACAGGCGTACTTTCAGGCGTGCTTCCAGAGCCGCGACTGCGCTGCTGACAGCGGTAGTCGACATGCCCAATTCCTGTGCCGCGCCACGAAAGCTGTTACGGCGTGCAACAGCGAGAACCACTTCCAGCTCGGTCATGCCTGTTTTGCGCATGGATTGTCCTGAAAATAAGGATGCTTCATAAACCAGATGATAGCTTATCGGGACAATCAGTCCTCCTTAGACTTCGTTTTAACAGGCTCCATACGCACGAGTCGGTTTGAACGAGGAATTGTTATGCAGCGCATTGAACACATGTACATCAACGGTGAATTCGTCATTCCGCACGGTCAGGAGTGGTTCGACCTACATAACCCCAGCACCGAAGAAGTCATCGGCCAGGTTCGGCTTGGCGATGCACTGGACACCCAGCGTGCCATCGCAGCCGCCAATGCGGCGTTCCCTGCCTGGGCTCGTACCAGTCGGGAGGAGCGCATTACGGTACTGCAAAGCATGCATCGAGCCATGGCGGCACGGGCAGAAGAGTTGCAGGAAGCGATTGTCCTGGAATACGGCGCGCCTGCGGTTCGCGGGCGCTGGATGGCGACATATCCGGCAGATGTTATTGCACAAGCGATCGAAGCTCTTAAAGCGTTCGACTTTGAGCAGCAGGTGGGCATGGCCAAGGTCATTCTGACGCCCGTGGGCGTCGCCGGTCTGATTACCCCGTGGAACAGCAACGCCGGATTCATCTGTAACAAGCTGGCCACCGCGCTGGCGGCAGGTTGCACCGCCGTGATCAAGCCCAGCGAAATGAGCGCGTTGCAGACGCAGGTGGTGCTCAGGGCGTTGCACGAAGCGGGGCTGCCACCGGGTATCTTCAATATCGTCAATGGACGAGGCGATGTGGTTGGCGAAGAAATCGCCCGCCATCCCGACGTTGCCAAGATCTCGTTCACGGGTTCGTCCACTATCGGTCAGCATCTGGTCAGAGCCGGCGCTGACACCATGAAGCGTGTGACGCTAGAACTGGGCGGCAAGTCGCCTACCGTGGTGCTCGACGATGCGGATTTCCAGGCGGTCATGCCGTTGGTGCTGCAAGCCGGATTTCTCAACAGCGGCCAGGCCTGCATTGCGGGTACTCGCATCCTCGTTCCGCGCAAGCGCTTGGCAGAATTCGAGAGGATAGCGAAGGAGGGCATGTTACAGATCAAGTCGGGCGACCCCCACAATGCCGATTCCGATATAGGGCCGATGGTCAGCCAGAAACAATGGGAACGTGTGCAGGACTATATTCGTATCGGTCAGGAAGAGGGCGCAAGGTTGCTGGCGGGTGGTGAAGGTCGCCCTGAAGGCGTGCACGCTGGATGGTTCGTGAGGCCCACAATATTCACTGATGCCAACAACCGGATGCGCATCGCCCGCGACGAAATCTTCGGCCCCGTGCTGACCATCATTCCCTACGAGGATGACGTTGAGGCGGTCAGTATCGCCAACGATACGGACTATGGGTTGAGCGCCCTGGTGCTGGGGAAGAGCCCCGAACGCTGTGAGCATATCGCCCGTCAGATCGATTCGGGGCGTGTGCTCATCAACACCCTGGCCCACGAACCGAGTGCGCCGTTCGGTGGATTCAAGCATTCAGGCCTTGGACGGGAAATGGGCAAGTGGGGAATAAGTGCTTATCTGGAGCCGAAGACGCTGGTCACATCTGACCCATTGAAATGATCGGGGGGGCACGAATTGAAATTTTGATCGATCGACTCGAGCAGCAAATGTCGTAGTGACGACAACGATGCAGCTCGTACCGCTAGCCCCAACAGTTTTTTTGGCGCAAGAATCGGAGTTACCCAAAATGACCTCGTAGGCAAAGTGGCCCCCAAAGCGCAGGCGCAAAAACCTAGCGCATCGCCACAATGCCCTACGAGGTAACTATGACTGCCAGCATTGCTTCTGCGCAGCGATCGGCAAGCAGAGAACAACAAAATCCGTCACCTGTGCTGACTCGTGATTTGATTGAGGCAGGTAGCCTCGATGCGCTTGCTGTCATCGACTCTCCAAATCTGAGGCTCCTCACAGACGCCGACCGAATCGCATCTCTGACGAAGATTTTGTCCATACGACCACGCGGCGATGTTTGGGTCTTCGGCTACGGATCGTTGATCTGGAATCCGGCGATTGATTCCGTGGAAAGACGTATTGCCAAAATCGACGGTTGGCACCGGTCTTTCTGTCTATCGATCACAGCGCTTCGCGCAACAGTTGATCGCCCAGGACTAATGCTTGCGTTAGATCGAGGTGGTTCCTGTTACGGAGCCGCCTACAAACTGGCGGAGGTTCACCTCGAGCGCGAATTGCTGTTGTTGTGGCGAAGAGAAATGGTGTGTGGCGCGTATGTTCCCCACTGGATCGAGTTGAAAAGCATTGATGGGGAGGGTTTAGGGTGGGCAATTACATTCATCATTGATGCCGATGCTCCCCAGTACGCTGGCGATCTCGATGAAGATACGGTGGTGCATAGACTGGCAACTGCTTCTGGAGGGCTTGGAAGCTCTGCTGACTACCTGTTCCGAACCTGTGACAGCCTGCACGCGAACGGTATTCGTGACACCAAGTTGGAGCGTTTGGCTTCGTTGGTGAAAGCTTCCTACGCAGAGGATCGTTACCTGCTAAGGGCTTAAACAATAAATAGATCAGGATTGTGCAGCTGTCTTGGGCGCGCGTAGGTGGCTCGCATGCATTGGGCATTATTCCGAGGAGATTAGATCCCCCAGCGGACTGCGATCGGCTCCATCGTTCCGGCCGAACCTTCGATTTGGTTTGTGCAGCAAGAATCGGAGTTTCGAATCCTGACCTGGTGCTTATCGTTGCACCAAGGTCATCGAATGTGTCGATGCCCTTTTCGAGACTACTTACGAGGATCGTCGAAATGAGCAACGAAGAACAAAACAAGGCTGTCGTCGGCCGCTGGTTCACCGAGTTCTGGGGCAAGAATCCTAACCTGGCGGTCATTGACGAAATCGCCTCTCCCGACATGCTACTCCACTACTCTCTGCACGAACCTCGTCGTGGCCGCGATGACATTAAAGCGTTCATGACCGATTTTCGTAAGGCGTTCCCCGATCTCAATTTCTGGGGCACAGCCGACTTGATCGCCGAAGGGGATTACGTAGTAGGTCAATGGGAAGGTGGTGGCACCCACACAGGCCCGGCTCACGACGACTTTCTCATCGGTGGTCTGCCTGCCGCAACGGGTCGCAAAATGCACTTCACCGGCACCACAGTGCTGAAGGTGATTGGAGGCAAAATCGTGGAGGAGCGCGGTCTCGACGATGGCGTCGCAGCCCTGACTCAACTGGGTTTGATCAAAGCGACGACCACTAATGGCGATGCTTGATATTCACAAAACAAGGAAAGTCATTCCATTCTTTTTAAGCGTGGAACACTGCTCCTGATCTGCGCAAGGGGGCCCGCATTTTTGCCGGCCCTCTTCGCATTGAGCGTTCTACTTTGCTCTTTGCATTGTCTGAGTTTCCGAGCGGGAAACATAGCGTCCCTGACCCGTTGCAGCGGTAGATTTTCAGAATCTGACTCTCAGCCCCGGTATAGGACACCACTGCCATGATTCGAATCGGCTACGCACCTGGCGCCTACGACTTGTTTCACATCGGGCACCTCAATCTTTTGAGGCAAGCCAAAGAGAGATGTGACTTCCTCATCGCCGGCGTCGCGGCTGACGACGTTCTGATTGAGCACAAGGGTATGAAGCCTGTCGTTCCACTTGTCGAGCGGTTAGAGATCGTACGCAACGTCCGTCACGTCGATGCGGCCTACCCGGCATTTACCAACGACAAAGTGGAGATCTGGAAAGACCTCCAGTTCAACGTGATATTCAAGGGTGATGACTGGAAAGATACGGAGAAGGGTATCCAGCTCGAACGACGCCTCAGCGTGCTTGGTGTGGAGATTGTTTATCTTCCATACGGAAAAGTGACATCAAGCAGCACGCTACGGCAGACACTGAAGAACATCGATGAAATAGCTAGCCGATTGCGTCGACGCCACCTGGTTACGGACACCGCCTTTACCTTTTGACCATCGCAATATCGGATAGACGCCAGGCAGTACCACTGGCGCCTGTAATTGCTGCATTCCTTTTCAATCGAAACCAGCACGATGACCGAAAATCCCCCCGCCGACTCATTGTCGCAATCACTCATTGCTTGGGTTACGGCAGTAAAACAGGACTCGCTCTCACCGGACGCGGCCAGTTCGCGATTAGATGAGATGCGGCTTGAACACCTCGTTCTGTGCCTTCTTGAGCTTGATCTCGAAGAGGCTGCGCAGATCGATGCGCTGTCCAATTCAACCTATCCATTTGAACGATCTCCTGAGCGCTTCTATGAAACTTTGCAACAAACCATACTACAACTGAAACTGTTCAAGCTGTTTGCGAAAACACGCGACGGCGAATATCACCGAAGCGTTTGCCCCGCTGCCTACAACGCATGCACTGGCGAGCACTACCCCGAAGAAATGGCGCGATGGCGCGCCGAATTTCGGGCCATGTCGCCAGAGCAGCAAATGGTGGTTACCACCATTGTCTGGATGTATCGCTCAGGCCCTGATTCGATCTGGCTGCGCCGAGTCCCCTGTACATGGAAGGCGTCCGAAGCGCTGCACTACATGCGCGACGCAGGCTGTCTCTCGTTGTGGCTGTCACTCGTCGCCAGATACCCCGGCTGGTAGTTGGCCAAAGAATTTGACCGCAAGGAGCGGAGTTTCAAGGTAGGAAGCGATCCCTAGACTGACCTCACTCGCCAACCGATAAGAGTCAAGGTCATGAACACTACTTCCCGTTCTCCCTTCAAGTACAACTTCCGCGCACCAGGTAGCCAAGTGGTAGGCCCCATTCAATTCGCCGTCGGACAATCAGCGATGGGGAAGGTTCTTATCGGCCGTAGTCAGCAGGGCATCTGCGCCATCTTTCTCGGCGAGGAAGCGCAGGGACTGCGTGACCAGCTCGCGACCGAATTTCCAATAGTGGAACTGCAAGCTGGCCAAGCTTCGCTAGAACACGAACTCAATCTGGTCATCGGTTTCATCGACAAACAGATGTTTGGCGGTGTTATCAATTTGGATATTGGCGGCACTGTGTTTCAACAAAAGGTTTGGCAGGTGCTTTGCGGCATCCCAACAGGCAAGACCTGTAGCTACAGCGATGTGGCACGCGACCTCGGTGCGCCAGAGGCAATTCGCGCCGTGGCGGGAGCCTGTGCAGCCAACGTGTTGGCCATTGCCATTCCGTGTCATCGCGTGGTGCGTCGTGATGGTTCGATCTCTGGCTACCGCTGGGGTGTCGAACGCAAGCGCTCATTGCTGAAAGAAGAGGCCACCAAGAGGGGTGTGGAGTTTTCGGGATGAAAGCTGTTGCGAGTCACGACAGTGCCACGACTCTTGACTCCCGCGATTGGGCAAGCATCGAGCGTTCGCTTGATGCTCACGGAAATGCGGTGCTGCCCGGCCTTTTGACAGCGGGACAGTGCGCGGCACTCGCCGAGCTCTATCCACGAGAAGAAGGATATCGAGCGCGTATCGTCATGGCTCGACATGGGTTCGGGCGTGGCGAATACAAATATTTCGCGTACCCGTTGCCTCCACTGCTCGACCAACTACGTCACGCGCTTTACCCCAGACTCGCGCCGATTGCCAATGATTGGAATTTGAAATTAGGGATCAACGTGCAGTACCCGGGCGATCTGGCAACCTTTCTGAAGCGATGTCACGAGGCCGGCCAGACACGGCCGACGCCACTGATTCTTGAATATGGCGAAGGTGACTACAACTGCCTTCATCAAGACCTCTACGGTGATCATGTTTTTCCTCTCCAGGTGGCCATCCTTCTTTCAGAACCTGGCAAAGACTTCGCCGGCGGTGAATTCGTCATGACAGAGCTTTCCTCCAAGGGTCAGCGTGCGGATGTTGTTTCACTGAACCAAGGGGACGCGGTGGTATTCACTGTCAATCAACGTCCGGCAATGGGCCAGCGAGGTACACGCAAGGTCGCTATGCGACACGGCGTGAGCCGAATTCGTAGCGGCCAGCGGCATACCGTGGGTCTCATTTTTCACGACGCGAGGTAATCATGCGAACGCTCGATCTTTTCGAACCATCATTGGGGAGCCAACGTCTAGGGCCAGCAGCAATTGTGCTGCGCGAATTCGCACTGCCTTACATGTCCGAGTTGATGCTTGCCATTGAAGCCATCACTGCCGTGTCGCCTTTCCGGCACATGATGACACCGGGTGGGTTTACCATGTCAGTGGCGCTGACAAATTGCGGCATGCTGGGTTGGACGACCGATCGACGTGGTTACCGCTATACCTCCCACGACCCCGACACCGGCCAACCTTGGCCAGTTATGCCGGAGGTGTTTGCCCGGCTGGCGAGCGATGCCGCTGCGAATGCGGGATATGACAATTTCGAGCCGGACGCCTGCTTAGTCAATCGCTACCTACCTGGTAGCAGGCTTTCGTTGCACCAGGACAAAAATGAGCGGGACTACGAGCAACCCATCGTTTCGGTTTCCTTGGGCATGCGAGCCACATTCCAGTTCGGGGGGCATGCGCGCACCGACCCTACGGTCAAGGTGCCGTTGCACCACGGAGACGTCGTTGTATGGGGTGGAGCGGATCGCCTCCGATACCACGGTGTGATGCCGCTCAACGACGACCCTCATCCGTTGCTGGGCAGCCAGCGCATCAATTTCACTTTCCGCAGAGCCGGATGATTTCGGGAATTCAAAAGCAAGGTTCGGAGTTTTTTCTCGCGGCGACGTCACTAGAGTGTTCGCAGTAGGCGAGGTTACCGATGAACATGAACTCCACAAACCAGATGGAAAGGCTCTCCGAAGAGCGCCGCCAAGTCGAAACCTATTGTCAGTCGCTGGTGAATGCCGGGGCGGCGCAATGGTGGATCAACGAGCGCGGTGATACCGAGTTGCATCTAGAT
>NZ_JBOICG010000337.1:0-4849 GCF_050739995.1 Pseudomonas sp.
ACCAGATACAGCCCGAAAGCACCCAACATGATACCGAAGCTGATCAACCCACTCGCCCCCCAAGGCGAAAGCCCCAAGCTCTGAGCAGCAGAAATACCAGGCACGATCAACGAAAACGCGGTCGCCGCCAGCATCACTCCTGCACCAAACCCCAGCAGGGAATCACTCAGTGCCACCGGCATCCGCCGAATCACCAGCACCGGCACCGCGCCCAGCGCTGTACCGAGGGCACAGATCGCCCCGCCCTGCAGGGCTCGCAGGATGCGCGGTTCCAGGTCCAGCCAGACCAGCCCGTGGGCAACCAATAGTGCCGTACCTGCCAATAGCAGCAGAGAGCCAAACGCATAGCGAAACATTCGCCCGCTGCTGATCGCCAGTGTTTCAGTGCCCATAGTCGGCCTTAGATCTTGTTATAGGGAGTGAGTGTCAGGCCAAGGCAGCCTGATAGCGAGCAGCGACTTCCGGCCAATTGATGACGCTATAGAAGGCATTGATGTATTCCGGACGGCGGTTCTGGTACAGCAGGTAGTAGGCGTGCTCCCAGACGTCCAGACCGAGGATCGGCGTGTTGCCGCTCATCAACGGGCTGTCCTGGTTGCCGCTGCTCTCCACCACCAGGGTCTGTTCCGGTGTGACGCTGAGCCAGGCCCAGCCGCTGCCGAAGCGCGTCAACGCGGCTTTGGTGAAGGCTTCCTTGAAGCGGTCGAAGCCACCCAACTGTTCGTCGATGGCGGTGCCCAGTGCGCCTTCGGGCTTGCCACCGCCTTTGGGCGACATCACCGCCCAGAACAACGAGTGATTGGCATGACCGCCCCCCTGATTGATCACCGCTGCGCGCAGTTTTTCCGGCAGTTGCTGCACGCTGGACACCAACTTCTCGACCGGCCAACCCGCGAACTCGGTACCTTCAACCGCCGCGTTGAGATTGTTGATATAAGTCTGGTGATGCTTGGTGTAGTGAATCTCCATGGTTTGCGCATCGATGTGCGGCTCCAGGGCGTCATACGCGTAAGGCAAGGCAGGCAAGGTGTAAGTCATATCAATGTGCTCCGTATTGAGGCGTGGCGGGCTGTGCCGCAGCACCGCCCAGCAAGCGATGGGTACGTGGGTACTCGCCGTGATCGCTGATGAAATTCAACAGTTCGACATAGGTTTTGCTGCTCTGGCGCAGGGCCGCCTCCCGTAGTTGCGGGCTCAGGCGCGGGTCCTGCATGGTCTGTAAAAGTCGCTGGTGAATAGCGCAGAGGTACTCCGCGCTTTCTTCCGGCTGGTTCAGACGTAGGTGCAGGTCCGCCAGGTTGTGATGGGAAATGACGCAAGCCGCCACTGCTTCGTCGGCATCCGCCCAGCGTTCGAACAGCACTTGGGCCAGGGCCAGGGCCTGCAAATAGGCCTCGCGAGCGTCCACCAACTCGCCGGCCATAAAACAGCGATTGGCCCGTTCGATCGTGCGTTTCCAGTGCTCCATGGTGAGCCTCCAAAGCAGAATCGGTGATTACACGCCGCCGGCCGTGAGCTTTTCTGGATCCAGCAGGACTTCCAGTTGGCTGCGCGGCAAGTCGGTGTGCTCAAGGGCGACATCAATGACCGGACGGCCCTGCTGATAGGCCTTCTTGGCAATTTCGGCAGCCTTTTGGTATCCAATGATCGGGTTGAGCGCCGTGACCAGGATCGGGTTACGAGATAGCGCTTCCTTGAGCTTGGCTTCATTGACCTTGAAGCTGGCAATGGCCTTGTCCGCCAGCAAACGGCTGGAATTGGCCAGCAATTCGAGGCTGCTGAGCAGGTTCTGCGCGATGATCGGCAGCATCACATTCAGCTCGAAGTTGCCCGACTGGCCGGCGACGGTGATGACTGTGTCATTGCCGATGACCTGCGCCGCCACCATCGCGGTGGCCTCGGGGATAACCGGGTTGACCTTGCCGGGCATGATCGACGAACCAGGCTGCAGGCCCTCCAATTCGATTTCGCCAAGACCTGCGAGCGGGCCGGAGTTCATCCAACGCAGGTCGTTGGCAATTTTCATCAGCGACACGGCAGTGGCTTTCAACTGGCCGGAGACGGCGACGGCCGTGTCCTGGGAGCCGATCAAGGCGAAGAGGTTCTTGCCCGGCGTGAATTTCACGCCCGTCAGGCTGCTCAGTTGCTGGCTGAACCGCACCGCGAACTCCGGATGCGCGTTGATCCCGGTGCCGACCGCCGTACCGCCCTGGGCCAACGCCTGCAAACTCGGCAGAAGGTCCTGCAAATGCCCGATATTGGCCTTGAGCTGCTGTGCCCAGCCGTTGAGCACCTGGCTCATGCGCACGGGCATGGCGTCCATCAGGTGGGTACGACCGGTCTTGATGAAGGGGTGGACTTCTTCGGCCTTCCGCTCGATCACCTGGACCAGATGCAGCAGGGCCGGCAGCGTTTGCTCATGCAGCACCAGCGCGGCGCTGACGTGAATGGTGGTCGGAATGATGTCGTTGCTGCTTTGGCCGCAATTCACATGGTCGTTGGGGTTGACCGCCTCGCCCAGCAAGCGGCTGGCAAGAGTCGCAATCACTTCATTGGCGTTCATATTGGAGCTGGTGCCGGAGCCGGTCTGGAAAATATCCACCGGGAAATGCTGCATGAAGTCGCCTTCAAGCAAACCTTGGGCTGCGTCGACGATGGCTTTGCCCTGCCCTTCGCTGATCTGCTTGAGGTCAACATTGACCTTGGCGGCAGCAGTCTTGGCCAGAATCAGGGCACGAATGAATTGCGCCGGCATGCGCTGGTTGCTGATCGGGAAGTTGTTCACTGCGCGCTGGGTTTGTGCACCATACAGGGCCTCGGCAGGTACTTGCAGTTCGCCCATGCTGTCGCGTTCGCTACGGGTGTTACTCATCGTTAGATCCTTGCACCAGGTCAGAAACAGAAAGGGAGGGCAGCAATTCGCAGGTCGCCAATTGCCAGGCAAAGGTCTGCCAGCGCTTGAGGCGGCAGGCACAGCGGGAGAGTTTTTCCAGATCGCGCAACGGGCGCCATGCCTGGTCCAGGCACAGAGAGCGCCAGTGCCAGGGCAACGCAATGTCGCTGGCAGTGTCGAGCAACAAACGGAATGAGGTCTCAGCAATCGTCCACGGATGGGTTGCGGTGCAACACGCCAGGTATCGACCTTCGTTGAGGTAATGTTCGATCAGGCGAGGTTCGTTGGGGTCGAGGCCGCAGCGGATCTGACGGCTCATCCAACGCCAGCTTTCCAGGTACGGATCCTCATGCAGGACAGAACTCATGATCCACACTCATCCGGTAATGATATTTATTATTAAATGATATTGAGAATCAAAACAATAGCAGCAAATTAATCCACCTTTCACACAGCCACAAAAAAAGGCGCGCCATTTTCAGAATGGCGCGCCTTTTTTGCGAAGCGTTACAGGATCAACTGCCGGCGACGGTCATCCGCTCGATCAGCACCGAACCCGTGCGAATGTTGCTGCGCAGCTCAAGATCGTTACCCACTGCAACGATTTGCTTGAACATGTCGCGCATATTGCCGGCGATGGTCACTTCCTGGACGGCGAACTGAATTTCACCGTTTTCCACCCAGAAACCCGCCGCGCCCCGAGAGTAGTCGCCAGTCACCATGTTCAAACCATGACCCATCAACTCGGTCACCAGCAGGCCCCGGCCCATGCGGCGCAACAATGCAGCCTGGTCTTCATCACCGTGAGTGACGAACAGGTTGTGCACACCACCGGAGTTGGCCGTGCTTGGCAAACCCAGCTTGCGACCGGCGTATGTGCCCAACACGTAGGACACCAATTCACCTTTCTCGACGAAAGGCTTGGCATAGGTCGCCAAGCCATCACCGTCGAACGCCGAGCTGCCCATGGCGCGCATCAGGTGTGGGCGCTCATCGATAGTCAGCCACTCAGGGAACAGCTTCTGGCCGATTGCGCCCTCAAGGAACGAAGATTTGCGGTACAGGTTGCCGCCGGAGATCGCCCCCAGGAAACTGCCGAACAAACCACCGGCCAGTTCCGCCGAAAACAGCACCGGCACTTCGCAGGTCGGAACCGGGCGCGCGCCCAAACGGCTGGCGGCTCGTTGTGCGGCGCGCTGGCCGATGCTGACCGGGTCGGCCAGCAGCTCACCCTGACGATTCACGTCATACCAATAATCACGCTGCATCTGGCCATTGGCTTCGGCGATCATCACGCAGCTCAAACTATGGCGAGTGGATGCATATCCACCGATAAAACCATGGCTGTTACCGTAAACGCGGCAGCCCTGGTGGGTGCTCAAGGTGGTGCCATCGGCGTTCTTGATGCGGGCATCGGCGTCGAAAGCAGCCGCTTCGCATGTCAGTGCCTGCTCAATCGCCTGCTCAGGGGTAATGTCCCAGGCGTGGAACAGATCAAAATCCTTCAAGTCCTTGGCCATCAATGCCTTGTCGGCCAGGCCCGAGCTTTCGTCTTCGGAGGTGTGCTTGGCAATGGCCAACGCGGCAGCGACCGTCTCGCGAATCGCTTCGGGGCCGCTGGCCGACGTGCTGGCCGAGCCTTTGCGCTGCCCCACGTACAAGGTGATGCCAAACCCCTGGTCACGGTTGAACTCAACGGTTTCCACTTCCCGCTGGCGCACCGACGTAGACAGCCCCTGCTCCAGCGACACCGCCACTTCACAGGCGCTGGCCCCCTGGCGCTTGGCCTCGGCAAGGATCTGCTCGACTTGTTCCTGCAGTGCCGGTAACGCTTGCGGACCGACGCTTTGGGCTGCACTCATGGTTTTCTCCACTCAAATTCTACTTTCGGTTAAGGCCATCGAGCGACCGGGCCGGACAAGCGGCCCCCGACTGGTTATCATGGCGGCGTTTCTT
>NZ_JBOICG010000338.1:0-3469 GCF_050739995.1 Pseudomonas sp.
GGATTACTCGATCAAGGCCCCGGCCGGGGAAGATCAAACCCTGATGCACGCCGTGACCCTGCTCAAGGCCTCCCTGGCCACCACCAAGAAAAAGTACCCGACCTTGATCGGTGACAAATTACTGGTACTGGCCGCGCTGAACCTGTGCGCCGAGCAGATCGAAATGCAGCAGCGTCACCAGCAGGAACTCGACCGTTACCAAGAGCAAGTCAGCGCCACGGTCGATGTGATTTCCAAGGTAATAGGTCAGCCTTAGAACCATTCGTCCTGCATTGCCAGGCACGTATCATCGCGTGCCTCCAGAATCGCCAGTTCATGATGGCAGCCCGGCACTTCCCAGGTCAGGAAGTACCGGGCGGCCTGGAGCTTGCCTTTATAGAAGGCCACATCGGCCGCATTCCCCTTGGCCAGCCCTTCTTCAGCGCGGATCGCCTGTTCCAGCCAGCGCCAGCCGATCACCGTATGGCCGAATACCTTCAAGTACAGCGCCGAGTTCGCCAGGCTGCTGTTGACCTTGCCTTGGGCCAGATCCGTCAGCAGGCCGAGGGTCACGCTTTGCAAGCGGTTGACCAACTGTTCCAGCGGTTCGCGCAATGCGGTCAGTGATGGATATTCCTGTGCCCGTGCGCCCGTTTCGGCGATCAACCGGATCAACAGCTTCAAGCCCGCGCCACCGTTTTGCGCCAGTTTGCGCCCCAGCAAGTCCAGGGACTGGATGCCATGGGTGCCTTCATGGATCGGGTTCAGGCGGTTGTCGCGGTAGTACTGTTCCACCGGGTATTCACGGGTGTAGCCGTGGCCGCCGAGGATCTGGATCGCCAGTTCATTGGCCTTGAGGCAGAACTCCGACGGCCAGGATTTGACGATGGGAGTGAGCAGGTCCAGCAATTCGTGGGCTTGCTTGCGTTCGGTATCGGTGGCGAGGGTCGTGGTGTCATCGAATAGCCGCGCGGCGTATAGGCCGAGGTCGAAAGCGCCTTCTACGTAGGATTTTTGGGTCAGCAGCATGCGCTTGATGTCCGCGTGCTGGATGATCGAAACCGGTGCGGTTGTGGGGTCTTTGCTGTCGGGCAAGCGACCTTGCGGGCGTTCGCGGGCGTAATCCAATGAGTACAGATAGCCGGCATACCCGAGCATCACCGCGCCCATGCCCACGCCAATGCGTGCCTCGTTCATCATCTGGAACATGCAGCTCAGGCCCTGGTGCGGCTTGCCCACCAGATAGCCGACACAGTTGCCGTTATCGCCGAAGTTCAAAGCGGTGGAAGTGGTGCCGCGCCAGCCCATCTTGTGAAACAGCCCGGCCAGCAGCACATCGTTGCGTTCGCCCAGGCTGCCATCGTCGTTGACCAGGAACTTGGGCACGATAAACAGCGAAATGCCTTTCACCCCAGGCGGCGCATCCGGCAGCTTGGCCAGCACCATGTGCACGATGTTCTCCGACAGCGGGTGGTCGCCACCGGAGATGAAGATCTTGTTGCCCTTGAGCCGATAGGTGCCGTCGGCCGCAGGTTCTGCGCGTGTCCGAATATCCGACAGCGACGAGCCAGCATGGGGTTCGGTGAGGGCCATGGTGCCGAAGAAACGGCCGTCGATCATCGGTTGCAGGAAGCGTTGTTTCTGATCCTCGGTGCCGAAGCTTTCAATCAGGTTGGCGGCGCCCATGGTCAGGAACGGGTAGGAGGTGGATGCGGCGTTGGCCGACTGGAAGTGCGCAAAACAGGCTTGGGACAGCAGGGTCGGCAGTTGCATGCCGCCCGCTTCGAAATTCCGCGCGGCGTTGAGGAAGCCGGCTTCCAGGAAGGCGTCCACGGCGGGTTTCACTTCCGGGATCAGGATGGCGTTGCCGTCTTCGTAGCGCGGCTCGTTTTCGTCGTTCTTGCGGTTGTGAGGGGCGAAGTATTTTTCCGCAATGCTGCGCGCTGTGCTGATGGCCGCATCGAAGGTTTCGCGGTTGTGCTCGCTGAACCGCTCACGCTGAGTCATGCCCTCGGCATCGAGAACTTCGTACAGCTCGAAAGCCAGATTGCGGGAACTGAGCAGCGTCTCGGACATGGCGGGTTACCTTTGGAGGAATTGGCCTGAGTCTAAGTGCGCGAATGGAGGGTGGATAGCAAGATTGATTTGGGTGATGCCCAGGCAAATGTGGGAGGGGGCTTGCCCCCGATTGCGGTGTGTCAGCCACAGATAAATCGACTGATACACTGCAATCGGGAGCAAGCCCCCTCCCACATTTTTTACCGCGTTTTGTCAGATCGTTAACCGATGGTCATCAGGCTGGCATTACCGCCTGCTGCTGCGGTGTTAACACTCAATGCACGTTCAATCACCAAGCGCTCCAGCGCAATCGCCGTCTCACCCTGCGACAAACCATGCACGCCAACAATCGCTCCGCTACGCTGGGCAACTTGCTGGCACACCGCGCGCAGTTGGTCGGAATCACCGTGGTGCAGGACCGCGTCGAACACCACCTCGTCCTTGGTCCAGTCAGCCACGCGCTTGATCTTCGCCTGAGCTTCCTTCGGTAGGCGTGGGAATAGAGCCTTGGTCAGGTCGGTTTCCGGCCATACCGCCGAACCGCCCACAGCCAATACCGCAGCCAATTGAGTCAACAGGTCGCCTTCCACTTCCGCCAGGCACAGTACGTGCTCACGAGGCAGGATGGCGTAGCTGTTGCGTTCGCCTGTCGGTCCGGCCAGTTGGCGGGTGATACCGCTTTGGGATTGTGCGGCGAACTGGCTGCACAGGGCACTCAGGTCGCTGAACTTGTTGCTGTCGGACCAGGTTTTCAGGGCCGTCAGCGGTTGGCTCATGGCGTCGCGCAGACGTACGTCCGGTGCCGTCAGTGCGTCGCCACGTACGAAGGACTGCTCGATCGCATCGGTAGGACGAGTCGACAGCAGGCGGTACAGGTACAGCGGACCACCGGCTTTCGGGCCTGTGCCTGACAAGCCTTCGCCACCGAACGGTTGCACGCCAACCACGGCGCCCACAATGTTGCGGTTCACATAGACGTTACCGGCATTGACGTTGTCGATCACCTTGGCGATGGTCTCGTCGATACGAGTGTGCACACCCAGGGTCAGGCCATAGCCGGAAGCGTTGATCTGGCCGATCAGTTGATCGATCTCTTTGCGCTTGTAGCGCACCACGTGCAGCACCGGGCCGAAGATCTCCCGTTGCAGTTCGTCAAAGCTTTCCAGCTCGATCAGGGTTGGCATCACGAAGGTGCCGCGCTTGACCTCTTCGCCGTCGGCGATTGCCACTTGGTACACGTTGCGGCCTTTGTCGCGCATGGCCTGGATATGTTTCTCGATGCCGGCCTTGGCTTCGGCGTCGATCACCGGGCCGATGTCCACCGACAGGCGCTCCGGGTTACCCAGGCGACATTCCGCCATGGCACCCTTGAGCATTTCGATGACACGGTCTGCCGAATCTTCCTGCAGGCACAGTACGCGCAGGGCAGAGC
>NZ_JBOICG010000339.1:0-2566 GCF_050739995.1 Pseudomonas sp.
TAGCGATAGTGGCCCGGCAGCGCACCTTTGAAAGCTCCGAGGAAATGCGGGTCGGCTTCCCAGGACACGGTGATCGGGTCGCCGATGATGCGCGCCTTGATGTCGACTTTCGGGTAGATCTTCTTCAAAGCGTCAAGGGCCAGCTTCACGCGCTTGTCGATGGGCTGCGGCAGCATTTTCAACGCATCGCTCATCCACGAGTAAGACAGGCAGATCACGCCCGGCTTGTCGTCGCCATTGTCGAACAGGTAAGTGCCACGGGTCAGGCGATCGGTGAGGGTCATGCTCATCAGGTCGCGGCCGGTTTCCGGGTCTTTGTCTTTCCAGAACGGACGGTCGACCATCACGAAGGTTTTCGACGACTGCATGTAGCGTGTGCGGTCTAGGGCCATCCACATCTTTTGCGAGAACAGGGTTTCATCGCATTCGATCTGAGTGGTCAGCAACCAGCTTTGGCACGTGGTGAGCACTGCGGCGTATTCGCGGGTGTCGCCGTAGTTGTCCGTGACGGCAAAACGACCATCGGCAGCGTGGGCAATACGCTTCACGCCGGCCCGTGGCGCACCTCGGTGCAACGAGCTGAGGCTGGTGCCTGCCGGCCAGTGGGCGCAGCGCTCTGGCACATGACGCCAGATGCCCATGGGCACCTGCGCCACACCGCCGACGACCAAGTGTTGGTGGTCGTCGCAATTGGTCATGACTACGCGGAAGATTTCCAGCATGGAGTTGGGGAAGTCCGAGTCCCAGCCACCGGTGCCGAAGCCGACCTGGCCGAACACTTCGCGGTGCAGGAACGATAGCTTGGCGAAGGCCTTGGAAGTGGCAACGAAGTCATAGAAAGTGCGGTCGTCCCACAGCGGTACCAGCTTGTTCCACAGCTCCTTGAGGCGTGGCACATCGCGGTCGCGGATGGCTTGCTGGATATCGCCGAACTGCGAGCCGGCCTCCAGGGCATCGGCCCAGGCGTCGGCGACTTCCTGGAACAGGACCGGCAAGTCGGAGAGTTTTTGTGCGTAGTGGGTCTGGCCTTCCAGGTCGATCACGGTACTGCCGGAAGCCGGGGTCAGCGGGTTAGGGAAGGGTTTGGTTTCCAGGCCCAGCTTGTCCACATAGTGGTAGAACGCGGTGGACGACACCGGAAAGCGCATACCACCCAACTCGGCGATGACGCCCTCGGCGCCCTCAAACGCTTGGGAGCGCAAGCGGCCGCCCATTTTCGAGGCTTCGTACACCACGGGCTTCAAGCCAAGCTTCATCAGCTCATAAGCGGCGACCAAACCAGCAATCCCCGCGCCGACGATTGCCACTTCAGCACCATGATTGGCGGTCGGGATACTACCCAGTCCGGCAGGGTGTTCGATCCAGTCATCAAAGGCGAACGGAAAATCCGGGCCAAAGATGGTGATGGGTTTTTTACCGTCTGCAGGGTGGCGATTGTTTTTGTTGAATGCGTTCATGGCTGACCTGGCTGGCAACTCGGCGGGGCACGTCCCGTTGAGTATAGGAAAAGATGGCAGCCAGTTTAGGGAGCGTTGCGCTCGTTAATAAGACGCAAAGTGTCGTCGTATTGAATTGTTTTTAGTCAAAGTGACGAGTTGGTTGGTCAGATTGGCTGTCCGCGATCCAATTTGTTGCTGAGGATGATCGACGTGGTGGTTTTCTCCACGCCGTCGACGCTGCCGATCTGATCCAGCAACTGGTCTAGCTGCTCCGGCGAATCGGTGCGCAGCCAAGCCACGTAATCGAACTCCCCGCTCACTGCACACAACTGCTGAACCTGCGCCATGGCGCTCAACCTGCGCAGCACTTCCTTGCCCGAGCGCGCTTGCACGGTAATCCCCACATAAGCCTGCAAGCCGCCATCCACCACCCGCTGGCCCAGGCGTACACCGTATCCGGTAATCACCTGGGTTTTCTCCAGGCGTGCCAGGCGTGAGGTCACGGTGGTGCGTGCGATACCAAGCTGCCGGGCAAGCATGGCCACACTTTCACGGGCGTTGATCTGCAGGGCGGCGATTAGTTGGCGGTCGATTTCATCGAGGACGGGCAAAGTAGGAGCTCCAAAGCGGACGGCAATGGATTACATGTTACATGTCTTCCAGACACACAAAAGCCGCGCATTGCGCGGCTTTCGAATTGGTGGGCCCACACGGACTTGAACCGTGGACCAAAGGATTATGAGTCCTCTGCTCTGACCAACTGAGCTATAGGCCCTTAACAGGTCGCGGATTATAACGATGGTTTCTCCACTGTGCCATCCGAAAAATCCTCAATGCGCATACGAAGGAAGGTCTCGGCAAACAGCGCCGGAGGCATAGGCAAGCTGACGATGTAGCCTTGCATCTGCTCACAGCCTTCGGCGGCGAGGAAAGCCTGCTGCGCGGGGTTTTCCACGCCTTCAGCGATGATGGTGAATTGCATGCTGTGGCCCAGGGCGATGATGGCACGCACGATGGCGGCGTCGTGGGGGTCGTCGGGCAGGCCGCGTACGAAGGACTGGTCGATCTTCAGGAAGTCCAGCGGCAGGCGCTTGAGGTAGCTGAGGGACGAATACCCGGTGCCGAAG
>NZ_JBOICG010000340.1:0-10067 GCF_050739995.1 Pseudomonas sp.
ATCACATACTGATCAAGGATGCCGCTGATTTCTTTAGGCGAAGGCAATTTATGCGCGCTGCTTTCGGCCTGGGCTTCCTGCACCTCCTCACGGATGATGTCATTGCACAGGTCGACGCACTCGTCGCAGATAAAGACCGAGGGGCCGGCAATCAACTTGCGTACTTCATGCTGGCTTTTGCCACAGAAGGAGCAATAGAGCAGCTTGCCGTTGTCCTCGCCGTTGCGGGTGTCAGTCATTCGTTCGATCCAAATCCGATAGGCTTGCAACACAAGATGAAGGCTTATGCGGGCTTTTTCAAGCCCGCCAGTGGTCGGATACGCCGACCAGCCATATTTTGAGCGGCTTAATTAAGCGGGACGCTGGGTGATCACTTCGTCGATCAGCCCGTATGCCTTCGCCGCTTCGGCACTCATGAAGTTGTCGCGATTGGTGTCGCGCTCGATTTCTTCCAGGGTGCGACCGCTGTGCTTGGCCATCAGCGTATTGAGACGCTCACGGATAAACAGGATTTCCTTGGCATGGATTTCAATGTCCGATGCCTGGCCCTGGAAACCGCCCAGTGGCTGGTGAATCATTACGCGCGAGTTAGGCAGGCAGAAACGCTTGCCTTCGGCACCAGCAGTCAGCAGGAATGCGCCCATGCTGCAGGCCTGACCGATGCAGGTGGTCGACACGTTCGGCTTGATGAACTGCATGGTGTCGTAGATCGACATACCCGCCGTCACCGAGCCGCCTGGGGAGTTGATGTAGAGATGGATGTCCTTGTCCGGGTTTTCTGCTTCAAGGAACAGCAACTGCGCACAGATCAGGTTGGCCATGTAGTCCTCTACCGGACCAACCAGAAAGATCACTCGCTCCTTGAGCAGGCGCGAGTAGATGTCATAGGCGCGTTCGCCACGAGCAGATTGCTCGACAACCATCGGGACCAAGCCGCCAGCGGCCTGGATATCAGAGTTCTGCTGAATATAGGAATTACGGAACATGCTCTGCAGTTACTCCCAAATAGTCATGTCTTGAAAACGCATAAGCCAGCGCGAGGCTGGCTTATGGTTGTATTTCCAACGAGTTGGACAATCAGTCGGCTTGTGCTGCTTCCGCCGGTTTGACTGCTTCTTCGTAAGAGACCGCTTTGTCGGTCACCTTAGCCTTCTGCAGAACAGTATCCACAACTTGTTCTTCCAGCACAACCGAACGTACTTCGTTCAGCTGCTGGTCGTTCTTGTAGTACCAAGCCACGACCTGCTCAGGCTCCTGGTAGGCCGAGGCCATTTCCTGGATCATCTCGCGAACGCGATCTTCGTCAGGCTTGAGGTCGAACTGCTTGACCACTTCAGCCACGACCAGACCCAGCACAACACGGCGCTTGGCTTGCTCTTCGAACAGCTCGGCCGGCAGTTGATCAGGCTTGATGTTGCCACCGAACTGCTGAACCGCTTGAACACGCAGGCGATCAACTTCGTTGGACAGCAGGGCCTTAGGCACTTCGATCGGGTTGGCAGCCAGCAGACCGTCCATGACCTGGTTCTTGACCTTGGACTTGATGGCCTGGCGCAGCTCACGCTCCATGTTCTTGCGAACTTCGGTACGGAAGCCTTCGATACCGGTTTCCTTGATGCCGAATTGAGCGAAGAACTCTTCGTTCAGCTCTGGCAGCTTAGGCTCGGATACGCTGTTGACGGTAACGGTGAACTCAGCGGCTTTGCCGGCCAGGTCCAGGTTCTGGTAGTCAGCAGGGAAAGTCAGGTTCAGAACGCGCTCTTCGCCGGCTTTTGCGCCAACCAGGCCGTCTTCGAAACCAGGAATCATGCGGTTGGAGCCCAACACCAGTTGGGTACCCTTGGCGGAGCCGCCAGCGAATGCTTCGCCGTCAACCTTGCCAACGAAATCGATGTTCAGTTGGTCTTCGTTCTGAGCAGCGCGATCGGCCACTTCGAAACGGGTGTTCTGCTTGCGCAGGATTTCCAGCATGTTGTCCAGGTCGGAGTCCGCTACGTCAGCGCTCAGGCGCTCTACGGCGATATCTTCGAAACCGGCAACGGTGAATTCAGGGAACACTTCGAATACAGCAACGTATTCCAGGTCTTTACCAGCTTCCAGGGACTTAGGCTCGATCGAAGGCGAGCCAGCCGGGTTCAGCTTGTGCTCAACAACGGCCTCGTAGAAGGAAGCCTGGATCACGTCACCCACTGCTTCCTGACGCGCGTCAGCACCAAAACGGCGCTTGATTTCGCTCATTGGCACTTTGCCTGGACGGAAACCAGCGATCTTGGCCTTTTGGGCAGTCTGCTGCAGACGCTTGTTGACCGCAGTTTCGATGCGCTCAGCCGGCACGGTGATGCTCAGGCGACGCTCGATAGCAGTAGTATTTTCAACAGAAACTTGCATGGATATTCCTCGTTGCACAGACGTTAGCCGGCCATTTCCGACCCCAATCAAGGGCATGCATTCTAGTGGGTCAAACTCAAGAAGTCACCCTACTGCAAATACGCCCGAAAACAGCCGGCAATTTATCGGTACGAAGGCACTGAACGACCTCGCCCCGGTGACAAATACATCCCATCACGCCAGGGCTCTGCGCCGCCCCTTCTATATATAGAAGAAGTCGCCATCCATCTCCCTGACGGCCAACCCCTCAAACCGGGCTGGCTGGCAGCGCAGCATCATCGAGATACATAAATACGACGACATGCCCCGCCATTGCGACCCAACACCTGCAGCCGCCGAATATTCGAAGCGCTAAAACCAAAAAAGGCGCCAGACTGTTAAATCTGGCGCCTTTCGAATATGGGGTGGACGAAGGGGATCGAACCCTCGACAACGGGAGTCACAATCCCGTGCTCTACCAACTGAGCTACGCCCACCATATTGCATTAACAAAGAACTCGAACATCTTCTTTGTTGAACCTCACCTCGCCTTGCGACAGGGTGACGCCTTGAAATTGGTGCGGATGAAGAGACTCGAACTCTTACGCCTCGCGGCGCTGGAACCTAAATCCAGTGTGTCTACCAATTCCACCACATCCGCGCTTGAAGCTCTTAAAGCAAAGGCGCCAGACGATTAATCTGGCGCCTTTCAAAATATGGGGTGGACGAAGGGGATCGAACCCTCGACAACGGGAGTCACAATCCCGTGCTCTACCAACTGAGCTACGCCCACCATATAGCGCTACTTGTGCCAAAGCTGCCTAATGGCGCACCCGGCAGGACTCGAACCTGCGACCATCCGCTTAGAAGGCGGATGCTCTATCCAGCTGAGCTACGGGCGCCTTATTAATCTGTACTCTTGGAGGATTACAAACTAAGTGCTTCCAGCCTTGCAGATCAACTATTCTGCTCGACCTTCTTAACCAGTGCTAGGCTGTGCCCGACAAGTGCGACGAATAGTATAGAGGGCATTGATACCCGTCAAATCTTTTTTGAAAAAAACTGATTTTATTTAAGGGGTTAGGGCAATTTGCAGACCAAGCGCCTTTGCCCTCACGTCATGGCGTGCGAGAATGCGCGCACTTTTCTTCCCCCTCTCGATGGTTAATCACGCGTAATGACTGCACAACTTATCGACGGCAAATCAATCGCCGCCAGCCTGCGCCAGCAGATCGCCAAACGCGTCACCGAGCGTAGCCAGCAAGGCCTGCGCACGCCCGGCCTCGCGGTGATCCTGGTCGGCAGCGATCCTGCCTCTCAGGTTTATGTCTCGCACAAGCGTAAAGACTGTGAAGAGGTCGGCTTTATTTCCAAGGCCTACGACTTGCCTTCCGAGACCACCCAGCAGGCCCTTACCGACCTGATTGACAACCTCAACGATGACCCGAGCATCGACGGCATCCTGCTACAACTGCCGCTGCCTGAACATCTGGATGCCTCCAAGTTGCTGGAGCGCATCCGCCCGGACAAAGACGTCGACGGTTTCCACCCTTATAACGTCGGCCGCCTTGCCCAACGTATCCCGCTGCTGCGCCCGTGCACGCCAAAAGGCATCATGACCTTGCTCGAGAGCACCGGTGTCGACCTGTATGGCCTGGACGCCGTGGTTGTCGGCGCCTCCAACATCGTCGGCCGCCCGATGGCCATGGAACTGCTGCTGGCCGGCTGCACCGTGACCGTCACCCACCGTTTCACCAAGGACCTCGCAGGCCATGTCGGCCGCGCCGACCTGGTAGTCGTGGCTGCCGGCAAACCGGGCCTGGTCAAGGGTGAGTGGATCAAAGAAGGCGCCATCGTCATCGACGTAGGCATCAATCGTCAGGAAGATGGCAAGCTGGTCGGCGACGTCGTGTACGAAACCGCCCTGCCCCGCGCCGGCTGGATCACACCGGTACCCGGTGGCGTCGGCCCGATGACTCGCGCCTGCCTGCTGGAAAACACCCTTTACGCAGCAGAAACCCTGCACGCCTGATAATCAGGCGTACTGAAAAAGCCCTGCCTTATCGCAGGGCTTTTTATTGCCTGACAGAAACGATGGGAAAAGGGTCGATGATCAGACGTTCGATGCAGCGACCGCAGCCTCATCAATAAACGCGGCAACCTCGGCGGGCCTGGTCGCCAGCGAAGCGTGGCTGGTCGCCAAGGTGATCGTGCTCCGGGGATTGAGCCGTGCAGCCATCCATTTCTGATTTTCAGGATGAATCATTCGGTCGTCGCTGGACACTTGATACCAGGACGGTTTCTTCTTCCAGGCAGGCGCAGTGACCTTATTGCCAAAGGTGCTGGCCAGCGGTGCCTTTTGAGTGACTGCCATCACCAAAGCCTCGCTGGCAGGCAGATCCTGGCAAAAGCTCTCATGGAATTTTTCCTGCTTGACCCACAGATAGCCGTCGCTGTCAGGTTCAAGGTTTGCAGCTGCCTCCGGCAGATTGCGCTGGGTGATCTCGCCCGGGCTCTCACCGGCATCAGGGGCGAATGCCGCAATGTAGACGAGCCCGATGACATTAGGTTGGTTCCCCGCCTCGGAAATCACCGCGCCACCGTAGGAATGCCCCACAAGCAGAACCGGCCCCTTTTGCTGGGCAATCATTTTGCGCGTTCGCTCAGCGTCATCGGCCAGTGACGTCAGAGGCATCTCTACTGCCTGTATGGACGTATAACCTTTGCGATTCAACTCAACGATGACTTTGCTCCAGTGCGCCGCACCACCCCAAAAACCATGTACTAGCAATATCGTCGGCTTACTACTCATTGTTGAAACCCCGCTCGTCAGTGAGAAAAACCCGCAGCACCAAAAGTCGGGGCGCCCATTGTTTGCTTCAGACGGCCGACTTCAGACATTTTCTTGAGGTATTCAGTAAAGCTTGAGTAAGTACTATTGCATGCGAAATAAGGCGCCGGTCAGACAGCGGAAAAGCTCGCGACCAAAGGCAGGTACATAATCGGTACAACCTCTGCCAATCATCGGCTTACAGCCTTTATTTAAAGCTCTCTATCGTTTTCTGATCCATACTCCTAAAATGTAACGGCATTTGTCATAAAACCCGTTCCCAAACGGCATTTCCTTACTTTTTAGCGAGTTCACCCGCGTGAAAATTCGTCTCTCTATCTTCAGCCTATTGTTTGCATTTACAGGCACCCTCGCGCACGCAGCCGAAACCACCCAGGCTCCGCGTGATACGTCCAAACTTCAGATCGCCTCCGGCAGCGCCATGCTGGTCGACCTGCAGACCAACAAAGTCATCTATTCCAGCAACCCCGACGTGGTGGTGCCCATCGCTTCGGTGAGCAAATTGATGACAGGCCTGGTGGTGCTGGAAGCCAAGCAAAACATGGATGAGTACATCGACATCAACATCAAGGACACGCCGGAAATGAAAGGCGTGTTCTCCCGCGTGAAAATCGGCAGTGAAATGCCACGCAAAGAGATGCTGCTGATCGCGCTGATGTCCTCTGAAAACCGCGCCGCCGCCAGCTTGGCCCACCACTACCCGGGCGGCTATCCGGCCTTTATCGCGGCGATGAACGCCAAGGCCAAGGCACTGGGCATGACCAGCACCCACTACGTGGAACCCACCGGCCTGTCGATTCACAACGTGTCCACCGCCCGTGACTTGAGCAAGCTGCTGGCCTACGCACGCAAATTCCCCATGCTCAGCCAACTCAGTACCACCAAGGAAAAAACGGTGTCGTTCCGCAAGCCCAACTACACCCTGGGCTTCTCCAACACTGACCATCTGATCAACCGTGCCAACTGGGATATCAAGCTGACCAAGACCGGCTTTACCAACCAGGCCGGCCATTGCCTGGTACTGGTGACGAGCATGGGCAACCGTCCGGTTTCATTGGTGATCCTGGATGCCTTCGGCAAGTTCACCCACTTTGCCGATGCCGGTCGCATTCGCAACTGGGTCGAGACCGGCAAGGGTGGTTCAGTGCCGGATGTCGCGTTGCGCTACAAGGCTGACAAGAACCTGAAGAACCGCCCGAATGCTGCTGAAGTGCGTCGCTAAGCGACAGCGCTGACTCCACTAAGGGAGGGGCAAGCCCCCTCCCACATTTTTTATTTGCGTTCCGCCAGCACCTTGAGCGCCTGCGCCGCCGCTTGCTCCTGCCCGGCCTGGGCCGTGGCATTGGCCGACGCGCGCCAGCGTTGCGTATCCACATTGGCGGGCAACTGGCTCGGACGTTGAGTCAATATGGCCCAGTGACCCGCGCTTTTCCACGCCGACTCAAAGTCGCTGAAGCTCATCAGCATTCGCCGCTCCATACCCGAGCGCAGCAACACGGTGCTTTTTTGCTGATTGAACCCCACCACCACGACATACCGGGTTCCAGACCAGAAACTCGGGTTGAGCCGCGCCATCACCGGATAACCCGCCGCAACCTGCGCCAGCACCGCCGTCAGTTGGTTGTCCAGCGGGTACACCATCAGCCCGTATTCACGAGCCAGCACCTGCATGTTGCGCTCAAGGTCAGCTTCGCCTCCAGGTAGATGCAGAGGCTTATCCAGCAAACCCGGTGTCATGACAATGCCTTGTTGCGACAGCATGCTGGCCAAGGCGCTGGGACCACTCTGGTAGGCCTCGCTGCGAAAGGTCGGCACGCCATTGAGTTCGACGCGCTCCGGCAGGCCCGGCAGTTTCGAGGGGTGCCCGGAACACGCCGCGAGCCCCAAGGCACAGGCCAGCAACAAGGTGGTTTTAACGTTCGACCGTAACCGCAATTTCTTACTCTCTTGATCAACTGCCGGTGAGGGCCCAGATCATAGCCCAATCGCGTTTAGGTAGGAGAACGACGGCGCTGATATAGCAAACAAGTTGGACAGACTCGACCATTGGTCAATAGCAGGCAACCGCCAGGTAGCTAGACTGTCCATTGAGAAGACTGTGTGTGCCCCCGATGGGGCGAAAGGAGGCCCAGATGAGCCTTGCAACGACGATTTTCCTGTTGGTATGCGGTTGGCTGGCCGTTGCCGGCGCCATGCTGTGGGGCGTGATGCGCGTGACCCGTCGCCATCATCATCCCCACGTCAAACCTGCCAAGCCGCCTAAAGTGGCGACGGCACGGCACGCTTAGCCAGGCATGCAATTGAAATCCTGGGTCGCCGCCACTTCCTTGCCGTGGCCGTCCTTGAGCACGGCGCGCACGGTAGTGCCCAGGCTCGATTCCACCAGGGTGTAATGCTCACCCGCCTTGAAATTCTTGTACTCGACCCGCCCCTGGCAGTCCTGCTGGTTGTCGTCGCCTGGCTCTTCTTCAAATAAGGTCACATCCAGACGGTGGTCACCCGGGGTCACTTCAAAAAAGCGCCCGTCATCCACGCGCTTGCCGTCGACGCGTTCGGCCATCAGGTCATTCGGCGCTTCTTCTTTCAATCCAATCCACGCTTCGCTCGGGTCCGCCTTGGGGATCGGGCCGGCACATGCCGACAGCAGCAATACAGCACCAAGGGCAGGAATCAACAACAAGGGTTTAAGTGACATGGCAGGGCTCCAAAGGACATCAGTAAAAAGACGAGGCGAAATGTGTCGCGTCCGATGGGCTACAAGCTTGGAGAGCCACCCTTTGTAGAACAAATGAATACATATGAAACGATCTTCAGCCGTTAACTAAATGTTCCTTCACCTGGCTGAAAGGTGCGTGTTAGGTGGGTCGGGCAAGACTGCCGGGGTTTGCAATCCTGCTCCCTCGGAGGTTCACGCATGCTCGGGCTGGTAAAGACCGCACTGCAAAAGCCGTACACGTTCATCGTGTTGGCCATATTCATCTGCATCATCGGGCCGATGGCGGCCCTGCGAACCCCCACGGATGTGTTCCCCGATATCGGCATCCCAGTGGTCGCCGTGGTCTGGCAGTACAACGGCCTGTCACCGGATGCCATGGCCGGCCGGGTGATCTACACCTATGAACGCTCCCTGAGCACCACCGTCAACGACATCGAACATATCGAATCGCAATCGCTGCCCGGCATGGGCATCGTGAAGATCTTCTTCCAGCCCGGCGTCGACATCCGGACCGCCAACGCCCAAGTGACCGCCGTTTCACAAACCGTGCTCAAACAGATGCCACCGGGCATCACGCCGCCGCTGATCCTCAACTACAGTGCCTCCACGGTGCCGATTTTGCAGATGGCGTTTTCCAGCCCCACGCTCTCGGAAGCCAAGATCCGCGACCTGGTGCAGAACAACATTCGCCTGCCATTAAGCGCCCTGCCCGGTTTGGCCATGCCCACCCCCATGGGTGGCAAACAGCGCCAGATCACCCTCGACCTCGACCCGCAGGCACTGGCTGCCAAAGGCCTGTCGGCGCAAGACGTAGGCAACGCACTGGCGTTGCAAAACCAGATCATCCCCGTGGGTACCGCCAAGCTCGGCCCCAACGAATACACGATCCTGCTCAACAACAGCCCCAAGGCCATCGATGAACTCAACGACCTGCCGATCAAGACCGTCGACGGCGCGCTGATCACCATCGGCCAAGTGGCCCACGTGCGTGACGGCTCACCGCCGCAGACCAACATCGTGCGCGTCGACGGTCACCGCGCGGTGCTGATGCCGGCGTTGAAAAACGGCAGCATTTCTACCCTGTCGATCATCGACGACATTCGCCAGATGCTGCCGCGCATCAACGAAACCCTGCCGCCATCGCTGAAGACCTCATTGCTGGGTGACGCCTCGGTGTTCGTCAAGCAATCGGTGGGCAGCGTGGCCCAGGAAGGCATCATCGCCGCCTTGCTGACCAGTGCGATGATCCTGTTGTTCCTCGGCAGCTGGCGCTCCACGTTGATCATCGCCGCCTCGATTCCATTGGCAGTGCTGTCAGCCATCGCGCTGCTGGCAGTCTCCGGGCAAACCCTCAACGTGATGACGTTGGGCGGGCTGGCCTTGGCCGTGGGCATCCTGGTGGACGATGCCACGGTGACTATCGAGAACATCAACTGGCACCTGGAGCAAGGCAAGGCGGTGAAGACCGCGATCCTCGACGGCGCCGCACAGATCGTCGGCCCGGCATTCGTCTCGCTGCTGTGCATCTGCATCGTGTTCGTGCCGATGTTTTTGCTGCAAGGCATCGCCGGTTACCTGTTCCGGCCAATGGCCCTGGCGGTGATCTTCGCCATGGCCAGCTCGTTCATCCTCTCGCGGACCCTGGTGCCGACCCTGGCAATGTTCCTGCTCAAGCCCCATATGCCGGAACAAGGCGCGGGACATCACCCGGAAGATGAATTCATCAACCACCACGAGGGCGAGCAGCACCAAAAACCTCGCAACGCCCTGCTGCAAGCGGTGCTGAATTTCCAGCAAGGGTTCGAGCGTCACTTCTCGAATATCCGCGACACCTACCACGGCCTGCTGACCTTGGCCCTGGGCAACCGCAAGCGTTTTATCGTCGGCTTCCTGGCTTGCGTGCTCGCCTCATTCCTGTTGCTGCCGAGCCTGGGCCAGGACTTCTTCCCGGCCACCGACGCCGGTGCCCTCGCCCTGCACGTACGCTTGCCCCTGGGCACCCGTATCGAAGAAAGCGCGGCGGCGTTCGACCGGATTGAAGCGCGGATTCGCGAAGTGATCCCGGCCGAAGAACTGGACACCATCGTCGACAACATCGGCATCCCGCTGAGCGGCATCGACATGGCCTACAGC
>NZ_JBOICG010000341.1:0-11426 GCF_050739995.1 Pseudomonas sp.
AGGTATTCGAGTTTGCGCAGTTTGTTGCCGCCCATCGCCAGCGGCGTGGTGTCGTCGCGTTTGACGTAGACGTCACGCCCCAGCCAGGCCGACAGCCGCTCGAGTTTTTCCAGGGCAGTGGCACCGCCCAGCAGTTCCAGACGGTTAAAACGGTCGAGCTGTTGTTTGATCATGGCGACGTACAGTGGCTAAGTGATGGGGGGACTATAGGCAGGCACTTTTCATCGGGCAACCGCCAATCACTTATGCCGGATGGTTCTTAGCATCACACCATTGGTTCTTAAGGGCGGCCAGGGTGCATACCGTAAAGTGGGCGCCATTACGTCAGGAGTGAATACCGTGAGTGAGCGTTCCAGCCATTGGCAATTGCAAACCATCGTCAGCCAACTGCGCAGCGCCCGGGACCAGTGGCGCACGCGCAATGGGCGACTGAGCGGCGAGCATGGCGGCCGTGAGTTGCCTTCCCGCGAAGCCGTGGCGCAGATCCTCGAAGCGTTGTGCGGTGCGCTGTTCCCCATGCGCCTGGGGCCGGTGGATCTGCGTGAAGAAAGTGAAGATTTTTACGTCGGCCACACGTTGGACGTTGCGTTGAATGCACTGCTCGCCCAGGCCCGCCTGGAGTTGCGCTACGCCGCGCGCCAAGGCGGCCAGGATGACAGTGAAGTCGACGCCCAGGCCATCCGGCTGATCCAGGATTTCGCCCTGGCCTTGCCCTCCCTACGCAGCCTGTTGGACACCGACGTGCTGGCGGCTTACCACGGCGACCCGGCCGCCCGCAGCGTGGACGAAGTGCTGTTGTGCTACCCGGGCATCCTGGCGGTGATTCACCACCGCCTGGCGCACCACCTGTACCGCGCCGGTTTGCCGCTGTTGGCGCGGATCAGCGCCGAGATTGCCCACTCGGCCACCGGCATTGACATCCACCCGGGCGCGCAGATCGGCCCGAGTTTCTTTATCGACCACGGCACCGGTGTGGTGATTGGCGAAACGGCGATCATCGGCGAGCGTGTGCGCATCTACCAGGCCGTGACACTGGGCGCCAAGCGCTTCCCGGCGGACGAGGACGGGCAGTTGCAGAAAGGCCATCCGCGCCATCCGATTGTCGAGGACGATGTGGTGATCTATGCCGGGGCGACGATCCTGGGGCGCATCACCATCGGCCACGGCTCGACCATTGGCGGCAATGTGTGGCTGACACGCAGTGTGCCGGCAGGGGCGAACATCACCCAGGCGAATTTGCAGCATGATGACGGGACACAGAAGTAAGTGTGTTGAGTCAGTCGTCGAGCCGACCCAGTGACAGGCGGGTCTGCTCGCGCAGCCATTCCTTGCGGCGCTCTGCCAGGTCGTTGTAGACCTGGTTGTAAAGTGCTTCGGACATGACCTCGTCGGGGATGACCCGGTCCTCTATCTGCAACTCTTCTACTATTTTTTTCAGTTCCAGGCGTTTTTGTGCTTTTTGGTCGTCGCTCAGATCCTGGGCTTGGGCAAACGCTTTTTGCTCGCTGTCCAAGTCGTCGAAGAGTATCAACCTTTGGTTGGCGCTCTCTTCATTTGCCGCATAGTCTTGCGGGTAGCGATCCTTGAGAAGGTTTTCCCAGTAGGACTCTTTCAGCATCTGGTCCACTAACCCGTCGCCTTCACTCAGTGTCTGTACGGCCGTGAGCGCATTGGTGATACTTTCTTCAGGCACGTTGGCTGTGTCGCGATACACCATATTGTCGCTGATCCAGGGCAGCTTGAGCCTGCGAGACAAGCGCGTCTGGTAGGCCAGATAAACGCCCACTTCATCAACCGTGCCGGGTTGGCCGTCGACCATCTGGCTGTTAAACCGCAGACCCTGCCCGCCTTGATTGACGGGTTTGATACGGTCGGCAATGTCCGAGCGGATAACGTCGTTCAACAGTTTGAGCCTTGCGGCGCCCCTGGCCAGTACCACCAGCTCGCCTTCCCGTTCGGCGAGCGTTTTGCTGTAACGCTCCGCGCCACGGGCGGTCACCTTGATCCCCATCTCGGTGAAAATCTGACTACCTGCATCAGGGCACAGTCCTGGAAAAGTGGACATGCGAAACAGTGTGTCACGTAGCGCTTGGTCCTCATGCATGCTCGACAACATGTACCGCACCTGGGAAGTCAGAATGGGGGTGTTCTGTGCGTAGCGCAGTTCATCCTCCGGGTCTTCGAAAAACTCCGGTGGTTCCAACTTTTTGATGACTTCGAAAAAGCCCTGCGAGCCGTGTTCGTCCTCCAGGTCGTCCCATATTTCGTCGTACTTCTCTCGGTTTTCGTCGTCCAACTCGTCAATCCAGAAGTCGGAGTTTCCCTGAGGGGGGTAGGTGCGATGAGGGTCAAACCCGACAGAGCGTTTATGTTCTTCCATCAGCAATTTGGATTCAGCGCTCAAGGTTGAGTAGTCCAGCCGAGTCGTCGCGAGGATAAAAGACTCGTCGCTACCCGTGGCGACATCCGGAATGCTGGTAATAGGGTTGCCTCGAAGCAGCAGGTTAAACGTCGCGTCTCGATCCTGCGCAAACAAGCCTGCCGGCCATTCGCTAATCCCGGTACGGGACAGATCAAGGTCCAGCAGGTCAGGCATTACGCTGATGTCCGGCACCTGGCCCAGCGGGTTGTTTGACAGGTATATCGCTTGTAGAGACCGCAGATTACGCAGATGTGCGACGGCATCGCTGTCCAAGGTAATCTGGTTATTGCTTAGATCAAGTGCGGTGAGTGAGCGCATCTGCGCAATGGCCGTGGGCAGTTTTTCCAGGCTGTTATCTGACAAAACCAGCACTCGTAGATTGGGAAAGTGCTGCAAAAAATCAGCATGCCTCGTAGCAAATTCACAGTCTTGCATCAGAAGGCGTGTGACCAGCCCGAAATTGATGGGCAGCGTTGGCAAGTCATCAGGCCAGAGCGTTTCATCCAGGTCCAGTGTGATCAATCTATTCTTTTGGGCGTATTTGTCATGCAGCTGTGTGTAGCCCTCCTGCCAGGCTTTTTTCAGTGACTCTGCAAAGTCGGTTCTGAACTTTCTAGTGACGGCACTCAGGCGACTGCCTGATGCCCCCTTGGTAGGGAGGTTGATATAAGCGTCCATCGCCGTTTCAAGGGCTTGTCCTTCGGTTTCCACCTGCACCAACTGACTGAGGCCCTCTGCACTTTCCGCGAGTTCGGCAAAGTGCTTCACCCCTTGTTCGGACATTTCCGGGAGCCCACGTTTTATGCGCCCCTGTAGAGTTTCGGCTCCCCTCAGGGTGCTGGTGCTGCCCCCATTACCGAGCATCATGAGTACTACGTATTCTGCCTGGACACCGATTGGCGGATCGGACAGGGTCAGGCGTCGTTCGGCCCGAGATGTGTTTTTTTCGATCAGCCATGAGCGCAGTTGATCGCCGTCGGTGAAGGATTTATCGGCGGGTAGGGCTTGGAAGATAGAGTTATAAAAGTCGGTTGGGCCGTGTTTCAGGTTGCCTTGATCATCGAAAACCCGGTATTGCTTTTTACGGTTGCGCACCAGGATCCGAACATTTGCGGCGTCGTCTGCGCCGACCTGGTTTCGCAAGTCGCCCGATGGGGTTCTTTCCCGCACTTGAATACGCAGGTTCGCCAGCCCTTCGGCGTGGCGGTTCAGTGTATTGAGTGCCAACTTTTCAGTTTGGAGCGACGGCGCTTTGCCTTGGTAGAGTTGTTCGAACATGCGAGCGCTGGTGACCTCGAAATTCAGCTCCCGGGCTTGGTTTTTCACGTACAGGGGCAGGCGTTTTTCTTCCTCCATTATGCGCAGGTGACGGCGACGGGTATGGCCGACCAAGCGCTGAGCGATGCTCAGGGGCAGGTCGGGGTATTGCTTGCGAAGCAATTGGATATGGGGCTCGTCGCTGGTTTCCTGTCGGGCGTAGAGATTTTCGGCCAGCGTTTCACTCTGCTCCTCGACATAAGCAGCCAGTTGCTCACGCAGTGCTTGTGCTCGCTCCTCCTCAGGCACCTCCTTGCCAAGTAAATGAGAAAGTTGCTGCTCATCAAGGAACGCAACGACTTTTTCCGGCAGTTGGCCCGAGAGAACCTCGGCGATGGTCAGGGACAGGGCATCCTTGCCGTGCGCCGTCGAGTTGCCATAACGACGGGGAACACCTGACAAGTCAGATCGCTGATACACCAGCAAAGCTTTGTCTTGAGGCCAGCCATCAAGCTCGGTGACCATTTGTTCGAACCAATCGGACGAGGGATCAAGCGGCCGTTCTGTGCGAGTATTTTCTATGGTGCCCCTAATCTGTTTTTCGCTGTTGAAGCGTTTGAGCGTGTCAGCAAGTAGGGGCGGAGTTTGCTCATTGTTGACATACATCCGGCGCAATGCACCGAACTCAACGCCGCTGATGACTCGAACCTGTTCTAATTCGCCAGTACTCAATCCTTGTGTTTGCGGGCCAAGTCTGCGCAGCAGACGGGCATTGCTCCATTTACGTGGCTGCTCCCCGTGGATCACGCAAGCGCCACTGCCGTTAAGCTTCACGGTTGGTTGGTAGGCGTCGGCGCGTTTGGGATGGGCGATGTGGAACGTCTGGGTAGTGGGATCCTGCTTGATCTCGTAACGACTGTTTTCTATATGGGCAATCTGCTTGCCTTGATGGTGGTAAAGGCCATTTTCGGCAGGCCGATGCCCGATCGGCAGGCGCAGGTTCCTATGCTGGTAGGGCGTAAGTTCGGGGTTCCATAAGCGTTTCTCATTGGAAGGCAGTCGCACCTGGTGAAGGTTGTCCACGAATGGCGACAGTTTCACCTTGGCAATTTCTGTGATGGCTCCACCGCCAGCGAACAACGCAAGTTGAAGTGCATTTTCGGCGACCGCTAAGAGATTTTCCCAGCCCTCACGTTGCAAGCCCTCTGCCCAGTCGACGATACCTTCGAACACGTTATCGAGCATTTGGTAGGCGGTATACGCCAGCATCAGTTCGCCTAAAAAAGGTACGAATGGGGTGATAACCAGAAGCGCGGTGTTGAGAATGTCCGAAAGCATTTTTTCCAGGTTGTCCCACCACTCCCAGCGTGCCATGCGGTCGGCGTAGGTGGTGGAGATAGCGATTTCCTGGGCATCGTTGACCATCTTGTTCAGCTTGACCCGGTAGAGGTAGTGCCAAAGATTATTCTGCTGTGGGTCGCTGATACGGTTTTGTGTGTCATCGCGCATGGCCAGGGTGTGAAAGCGCAGGTTGGGTACCTCCACTGGATCAGGGCGCCAGTTTGGTCGGCTGTCACCTCGCTCTCGGGGGTGCCAGCGCACGGTCGAGAGCAGATTGTTGAGCTCGTGGAAAAAACGGCCGCGTTGTTCATGAGCCACGAACTGGCTGAAGAACTGCTGATAGCTGGGGCGGGAAGAATCAGATGCCGGAGCCCGGTCATGTAGCTGGCTGGTCAGCTCTTTGATGAACGCCTGTGGCGAGGCGTAATCCTTGAGAGGGTGCGCGGGATCGTCGGGGATGTAGACCAGTATCCTGCTGGTATTTGAGACCGGCAGCGTGGGGGCGATAACCAGGATGCCTATCATGCGTGTATCAAGCAGGTCCAATGCGTATAGGTCTACTGGTTGCGCACCCAGTTGGAGAGGGCCGTCTCTTTGCAACAGTGTCTGAACAAGGGTGAAGCTGTCGTCTGCGATGTCTTTTTTTGCCCGCGCCAAATGCGCTGCGTTGTTCAAGCCAGCCTTCAGTTGGTTGAGGACTTTTTGCCGTAGGGTGTTGGCGACCAAAGCATTATTGAATCCAAGCTCCGTTTTGATGTGCTGCTGGTAGCGGGCGCCGATATCCAGGTTTCGGCATAGGGTCTTGAAGAGGTCGGCTGTCAATGCCTGACCGTTCACGGTGTGGGTGAACCTCAATATTTCTCGCTGACCCTGAGCGTCTTCTGGTGAGAGAAAAGCATAATCGGCAAAGGCTTCCGAGGCTGAAAAGTTGTGCAGGGCTGCTTCCAGCAAGGTGGTGGTTCGGGCGGTGACGCCTGGGCGTACATTGATCGCCCACCAAGGCAATTTGGCAGGCGCATACAGGCGAATTGAAGTGTTCAATACGTCGATATTTCCGTAAGCGTGCAGCGCATTTTTCAACAGGGGCTCGGCAAATGCTCTGATATCGCTCAACTTCGCAAGCTGTTTGTCTACGGCATTCTGGCTGACCCAATGGTTGTCGAGGGCCTGTTTGAATGACTGGCGATGAGCTGGGGCGGGCGCGGTGCGATGGAGTTCGGCGAAATCTGGTTGAGGTTGTTTCAACTCCGCGAGGCGTTGCTGAGACGTGTCCGGCAGCCAGCCAGGCAGTTGTTGTTTGATGAAGTCCAAATGCGTCGGACTTGGTTTGGTGATCGCAAGTGAAGGGCCTGTTTGCGGTATCGGCATGGTGGAATGACCTAATGACGGTGTCTGGATCATTCGATTGTGTTTGTCCCGTGCACCCGCAGACGCCAAATATTGCTTGGATTTGTATGAGGTTTCCCAAGTTTTGTGCTGAACGTTTTGCCATCCGCACCCGTCATACTTTTCCTTGAGCTAGTGTAGGAAGTACCTACCACTCAGCCCTGCGATTAGTCCCGGACTGCCTATCCATGTTTAACTTGAATGCTCGTTCAAGTTAAACCCGGTGGTCCGCTGCCCGCTCACAACAGGAGGCTTACCTTTGCTGAGTCCGTTATTTACAGCCCTATCCCATACCCTCGGGGTGCATCGCTCATGAGTGCATCGTCCACCCCGTCCAGCGGCCTGGTGCGCATGAATGCGCCCGTCTTCTACTTTGCCGCAACCGTGATCCTGCTATTTGGCATCACTGTCATCGCTATCCCGCAACAGGCCGGTGCCTGGCTGCTGGCAGCGCAAAACTGGGCGGCCAACACGGTCGGCTGGTACTACATGCTGGCGATGACGCTGTATCTGGTCTTCGTGGTGGTCACCGCGCTATCGGGCTACGGCAAGATAAAACTCGGTGCCGACCACGACGAGCCCGAGTTCAGCTACCTGTCCTGGGCCGGCATGCTGTTCGCCGCCGGGATCAGCATCACGCTGTTTTTCTTCTGCGTCTCCGAGCCGCTGACACACCTGGTGCAACCGCCCCAGGGCGCACCGATGAATGCCGATGCTGCGCGTCAGGCCATGCAGATCCTGTTTCTGCACTGGGGCCTGCACGGTTGGGGGGTGTTCGCTTTTGTCGGCATGGCCCTGGCGTATTTCGCCTACCGGCATAACCTGCCGCTGGCGCTGCGCTCGGCGCTGTATCCGCTGATCGGCAAGCGTATCAACGGCCCTATCGGCTATGCGGTGGATGGCTTCGGCATCATCGCTACGGTGTTCGGCCTGGGGGCCGACATGGGCTTTGGTGTGCTGCACCTCAACTCCGGGCTGGACTACCTGTTCGGCATTGCCCATACCCAATGGATTCAAGTCGGCCTGATCACCCTGATGATGGGCGCTGCGATCATCGTCGCGGTGGCAGGTGTCGACAAAGGTGTACGGGTGATGTCCGACATCAACATGCTGCTGGCCTGCGCGCTGCTGCTGTTCGTGTTGTTCGCCGGGCCAACCCAGCATTTGCTCAACACCCTGATCCAGAACCTCGGTGACTATCTGGGCGCCTTGCCCACCAAGAGCTTCGACGTGTACGCCTACGACAAACCCAGCGACTGGCTGGGCGGTTGGACGGTGTTCTATTGGGCCTGGTGGATCGCATGGTCGCCGTTCGTGGGCCTGTTCATCGCGCGGATTTCCCGTGGCCGGACCATCCGTGAGTTCGTGTTCGGCGTGCTGCTGATCCCGTTGGGCTTCACCCTGGCGTGGATGTCGATCTTTGGTAACAGCGCCATCGACCAAGTGCTTAACCATGGCATGGCGGCGCTCGGTCAGTCCGCCATCGATGATCCGTCGATGAGCCTTTACCTGTTGCTGGAAACCTACCCGTGGAGCAAAACCGTCATTGCGGTCACGGTGTTTATCAGCTTCGTGTTCTTCGTGACCTCCGCCGACTCGGGCACCGTGGTGCTGTCCACACTGTCGTCCAAAGGTGGCAACGCCGATGAAGACGGGCCGAAATGGCTGCGGGTGTTCTGGGGGGCGATGACCGCGCTGGTCACCAGTGCTTTGCTGTTTGCCGGCAGTATCGACTCGCTGAAATCAGCGGTGGTGCTGACCTCGCTGCCGTTCTCGCTGATCCTGCTACTGATGATGTGGGGGCTGCACAAAGCCTTCTACCTCGAATCCCAGAAGCAGATCGCCCAGTTGCATTCGCTGGCTCCAGTGTCGGCTGCACGCAAGGGACGTGGCGGTTGGCGCCAGCGCTTGAGCCAGGCCGTGCACTTCCCATCGCGCGATGAGGTGTACCGCTTCCTTGAATCGACGGTGCGCCCGGCGATTGAAGAAGTGACGGCAGTGTTTGCCGAGAAAGGCTTGAATGTGGTTACGCAGCCGGACCCGGCCAATGACAGCGTCAGCCTGGAAATCGGCCATGGCGAGGAGCGCCCGTTTGTCTACCAAGTGCAGATGCGCGGCTATTTCACGCCGTCGTTTGCCCGGGGCGGCATGGGCAAGAAAGAGATCAACAACCGTCGCTATTACCGGGCGGAAGTGCACTTGAGTGAGGGCAGCCAGGACTACGACCTGGTGGGTTACACCAAGGAGCAGATCATCAACGACATCCTCGACCAGTACGAGCGCCACCTGCAGTTCCTGCACTTGGTACGTTAGCCTAAAAGCATAGAAACACCCCGCAAAGCCCCGTTCTACGGGGCTTTCTTAAATTTAATTTCATCCGTCACCCACCGGTTTTGACGCGGAACTGTCATCTGTCCACTGCGTAATTGTGTGAAGCGTTTGACGCTTTCATTTCAGAACAGTGACGGAGACCGGTAACAATGAAGACGTTGATAAGCCCTATGGTGGGTGCCGCCATGGCGAGCTTTATGCTGTCCGCCCATGCCGACTTTATTGATGACAGCCACGCCGATGTGACCCTGCTCAACCGCTATCTCAACCAGCAGGGGCGCGATGTGGTGAACAGCACGGCCAAGGCTCACAGCGTGCGTGATTGGGGCCAGGGCTTTGAGTTCAACTTCAAGTCGGGCTACACCGAAGGCCCGGTAGGTTTTGGCCTGGATCTGCAAGCGTTCTACGGCTTGAAACTGGATTCTGGTGGTGACCTCAACGACAAGGACCACCAGGGCCGTTACCCCGGCAGTATGTTCCCATTGGATAACGGTAAATCCGCCGACCAATTCGGTGTATTGAGCCCGACCTTCAAGATGCGTTTCGCCAAGGATGAACTGCGCGTCGGTACGCTCTTTGGCAACAACCCGGTACTGGCCAACACCGACGGTCGCCTGTACCAGCAGACCAACACCGGTGTGCAACTGGTGTCCAAGGACCTTACCGACTTCACCTTCACCGGCGGCGATATCTTCAAGACCAAGATTCGTAACGAAACCGGCGACCAGGGCATGATCACCGCTGGCGGCACCAAAGAGAGTGATCGCTTCCTGTTCGGCGGTGCGGACTACACCGGCATACAGAACACCACTGTCAGCCTGTGGTATTCCAACCTTGAGGATTACTACCAGCAGTTCTTCCTGGGCGCCAAGCGTCATGACGCGTTGTCGGTCGGTGCGATCGATACAGACGTGCGCGTCTTCCGCAGCCTGGGTGTCGGCGCCAATGCCGATGGCGACAAAGACTTTGCCGGTGCCGGCCTCTACGGTGACGGCACTGGCAAAGGCCGCATCAACCAAACCACCGCCAGCCTGCTCGAGAGCTATACGCTGGATGGCCACACCGTTGGCCTGGGCATCCAGAAAAACAGCGGCAACAGCGACTTTCCGTACCTCGACTCTGGCCTCAACAGCGGCGACGCACGCCAGGGCCCTGGCTCAGGCGCTGATACCCCAGCGCTGACCAACATGCAGTTGAACAAATTCCAGCACGCGGGTGAACGCACTTGGCTGGCGCAGTACAAGTACGACTTCGGCAAGCTGGGCCTCACCGGCCTGACGTTCTCTGCCGCCTACGCACACGGTGATGACATCCGCACCGCGCAAGGCACCACCAGTGAATGGGAACGCAACATTGCCGTGGCCTATCAAGTACCAACCGGCACCCTCAAAGGCCTGGGCGTGACCTGGAAAAATGCCCACGCCAGCCCGGACATTACCGGTGCCACCGTACAAGATGAAAACCGCTTCTACGTCAGTTATGTCGTTCCACTCTGGTAGGAAATTGCTGTAAAACGGAAGGGCAGACTTAAGCGATTCAGCTGCTTAAAAGGCCTGGGAATAGGCTTATTCCCGGGCCTTATTTGTCCCAAGTTCAAGAGAGGATTCGATGACTTATATTGCTGCCGAAAACCGCTATGAATCTATCCCGTACCGCCGCGTAGGCCGCAGTGGGTTGGTGCTGCCGGCCTTGTCCCTGGGGCTGTGGCACAACTTTGGCGACAGCACCCCGATCGACACCCAGCGCGCCCTGCTGCGCACCGCGTTCGACCTGGGGATCAACCACTTCGATCTGGCCAACAACTACGGCCCACCCTACGGCAGCGCCGAGATCAATTTCGGTCGTTTGCTGCGCGAAGACTTCAAGCACTACCGCGACGAGCTGATCATCTCCAGCAAAGCTGGCTGGGATATGTGGCCCGGTCCTTACGGCCAGGGCGGCGGTTCGCGCAAATATATCCTGGCGAGCCTGGACCAGAGCCTGCAACGCCTGGGTGTCGACTACGTGGATATCTTCTATTCCCACCGTTTTGACGCCGACACTCCACTGGAAGAAACCGCCAGCGCCCTTGCCACCGCCGTGCAACAAGGCAAGGCGTTGTACATCGGCATCTCGTCTTATTCCGGCGTGAAAACCCGCGAAATCGCGGCCTTGCTCAAAGAGTGGAAAGTACCGTTGCTGATTCACCAACCGGCGTACAACCTGCTCAACCGCTGGGTGGAAAAGGACCTGTTGGACACCACCGACGAACTCGGTGCTGGCGTCATCGCGTTCACGCCGCTGGCCCAGGGGCTGCTGACCGACAAGTACCTCAATGGCGTGCCGGCCGACGCGCGGGTGAATCGTCCGGGTGGCGGTTCGTTGCAGGCCAAGCACCTGTCCGAGGCCAACATTGCCCATGTGCGGGCATTGAATGAAATCGCTAAGCGTCGTGGCCAAAGCCTGGCGCAACTGGCCCTGGCGTGGACCTTGCGTGATCCTCGGGTGACCAGTGCGCTGATCGGTGCGAGCCGCCCGGAGCAGATCATCGAGAACGTCGGCGCGTTGAAGAACTTGAGCTTCAGCGCGGAAGAACTGGCGGAGATCGATCGGTTTGCGCAGGAAGGCGGGATCAACCTGTGGGAAAAACCATCCACCGCTGAATAACCCGGCAGGTCTCGGTCAATGTGGGAGGGGGCTTGCTCCCGAT
>NZ_JBOICG010000342.1:0-5899 GCF_050739995.1 Pseudomonas sp.
GGCCAGTTATCGGGAAATGGACGGCAATGGCGTACATGCCTACAAGTTGATTAACGCCAAGGGTGAAGTGCACTACGTCAAGTTCCACTGGAAGAGCCTGCAAGGCATCAAGAATCTCGATCCCAAGCAAGTGACTGAAGTGCAGGGTCGTGATTACAGCCATATGACTAACGACTTGGTCACCCATATTAATAAGGGCGACTTCCCTAAGTGGGATTTGTATGTGCAAGTGCTCAAGCCCGAAGATTTGGCCAAGTTTGATTTCGATCCGCTGGATGCCACTAAGATCTGGCCGAATGTGCCTGAACGCAAAGTCGGCCAGATGGTGTTGAACCGCAACCCGGACAACGTCTTCCAGGAAACCGAGCAAGTGGCCATGGCCCCGGCCAACCTGGTGCCGGGCATTGAGCCGTCTGAGGATCGCCTGCTGCAAGGCCGGGTGTTCTCCTACGCCGACACGCAGATGTATCGCCTGGGCGCCAACGCGCTGCAACTGCCGATCAATGCCCCGCGGGTGACCGTCAACAACGGTAACCAGGACGGCGCGATGAATTTCGGCAAGACCACCACTGGCGTGAACTACCAGCCGAGCCGCCTGATGCCACGGGAAGAGCCGCAAGCGGCGCGCTACAGCCAGTCGGCACTGTCGGGCAGCACCCAGCAGGCAAAGATTCAGCGTGAGCAGAACTTCAAGCAGGCTGGTGACTTGTACCGGTCCTACAACAAGAAGGAGCGTCAGGACCTGATCGATAACTTCGGTGGTTCCCTGGCGACCACGGATGATGAGAGCAAGCACATCATCCTGTCGTTCCTCTATAAGGCAGATCCTGAGTACGGCACCGGTGTTGCCAAGGTGGCCAAGGGCGACCTGGCTCGCGTGAAGGCGCTGGCGGAAAAGCTGACTGACTGACCCCGTTGGTTGTGGTCGGCGCCCCTGAAAGGGCGTCGACCTTTGGCAGGAGAGTTTCCATGCGTATTTCAATCGGCTTACTGATGGCCATGCTGGCCTTTGTTGCCCATGCCGAGTCCCCCGAGCCGGCCGCGCTCAAAGCACAGCTGCAGGATTACTATTTCGATGCCGCCCGCCGTGGTGATGTCGACATGCTCAACACCTTTATCGAGTCCGGCTACAGCCTCAATACCCAGGACGACAAGGGCTACACCGCGTTGATCCTTGCCGCATACCACGGCCAGGGATCTTTCGTGGAGCGTTTGCTCAATGCTGGTGCCGACGCCTGTGTGCAGGACAAGCGTGGCAACACCGCCCTGATGGGCGCGATCTTCAAAGGTGAGTTGAAGATCGCCCAGCGCCTGCTGTCCACCGACTGCAACCCCGATCAACGCAATGGTGCCGGGCAGACGGCTGCCATGTACGCCGGGCTGTTCAAACGTATCGAGCTACTGGACGAGTTGAAGGCCAAAGGCGCCGACCTCAACGCCGAAGACCCGATCGGCAACAGCGCCTCACGCTTGGCCAGCGGTGAAATCCGGACCCCGGCGCCGCGCTGAGCTATCATCGCGGTTTTTCAGTTGGAGGTTCTCAAATGGCAAAGGCCAAGCGCATGTACGGCTGCACAGAGTGCGGCGCGACCTTTCCCAAGTGGGCCGGCCAGTGCAGCGAGTGCGGTGCATGGAACACCCTGACTGAAACCATGATCGAAAGCGGCGGTGCGGCGGCCCCGACCGGCCGTGCCGGCTGGACCGGGCAACAGGCGCAGATCAAGACCCTGGCCGAAGTCAGCGTTGAAGAAATCCCGCGTTTTTCCACGGCGTCCGGTGAACTCGACCGCGTGCTCGGTGGCGGCCTGGTGGACGGCTCGGTGGTGTTGATCGGCGGTGATCCGGGTATCGGCAAGTCGACTATCCTGCTGCAAACCCTGTGCAGCATCGCCAGCCGCATGCCCGCGTTGTACGTCACTGGTGAAGAGTCCCAACAGCAAGTGGCCATGCGCGCCCGGCGCCTCGGTTTGCCCCAGGACCAACTGCGGGTGATGACCGAAACCTGCATCGAAAGCATCATCGCCACGGCCCGTATCGAAAAGCCCAAGGTCATGGTGATCGACTCGATCCAGACCATTTTCACCGAGCAACTGCAATCGGCGCCGGGCGGCGTGTCCCAGGTGCGCGAGAGTGCGGCGCTGCTGGTGCGTTATGCCAAACAGAGTGGCACGGCGATCTTCCTGGTCGGCCATGTGACCAAGGAGGGGGCGTTGGCCGGGCCACGGGTGCTTGAGCATATGGTCGACACCGTGTTGTATTTCGAAGGCGAATCCGATGGCCGCCTGCGTTTGCTGCGGGCGGTGAAGAACCGCTTCGGTGCGGTCAACGAACTGGGTGTGTTCGCCATGACCGACAGGGGGCTGAAAGAAGTCTCCAATCCGTCGGCAATTTTTCTG
The DNA here is from genome assembly GCF_050739995.1 of Pseudomonas sp. Classification (GTDB taxonomy): domain Bacteria; phylum Pseudomonadota; class Gammaproteobacteria; order Pseudomonadales; family Pseudomonadaceae; genus Aquipseudomonas. The sequence continues at coordinate 2,397 of NZ_JBOICG010000342.1, forward strand.
ACGCGTGCCCAAGAAGAAGTCCCTGGCAGCGTGGTGATGGCAACGTGGGAAGGTACGCGCCCGATGCTGGTGGAAGTCCAGGCGCTGGTGGATGACAGCCACTTGGCCAACCCGCGCCGGGTCACGCTCGGCCTGGACCAGAACCGCCTGGCGATGCTGCTGGCGGTATTGCACCGGCATGGTGGTATTCCTACCCATGACCAGGACGTGTTCCTCAACGTGGTCGGCGGGGTCAAGGTGCTGGAAACCGCTTCCGACCTGGCCTTGATGGCGGCGGTGATGTCCAGTCTGCGTAACCGGCCGTTGCCTCATGACTTGCTGGTGTTCGGGGAGGTCGGTCTGTCAGGTGAGGTGCGTCCGGTGCCGAGTGGTCAGGAACGCCTGAAAGAGGCGGCCAAGCACGGCTTCAAGCGTGCCATCGTGCCCAAGGGTAATGCGCCGAAGGAGTCGCCGCCGGGGATTCAAATCATTGCAGTGACACGCCTGGAACAGGCGTTGGATGCCCTGTTCGAGTAATCAGCAACACTGCAAGGTCAATGTGGGAGGGGGCTTGCCCCCGATAGCTGAGTGTCAGTCAGCACATGTAGGGCTGACCCACCGCCATCGGGGGCAAGCCCCCTCCCACAGTTGATTTGTGTTGGCTGTTAGATTTCCAGCAAGGCCGCCAACTCGCGGTGCAGTTCATCCTCGTCACCCAGGTTCAACTCGATCAGCCGCCGCAAATGACTGATCGAGTCCAAGTCAATGTGTTGGCACACGAACCCCAACTGGCCATGATCCTCGTGGGTCAGTCGCACCTGCATCTTGATATGGGCCTTGGGGTCCAGGCGGATGTCGACGTCAAAGGGCAGGGCTTTATTCCCCTTCCAATCCTCGGGGCGTTGCACCAACAACCCTTTTAGCGACAGATCCACCAATTGTACCGGCCATTCCCTGCCGTTTTGCCGCAGTTCGGTCTTGGCATCAAAGGCAATCCGGCGAAAACGGCGGCGGTCAGACGGTTGCTCGGTCATCGTGAAGCCCTCTGTGGATAAGGGGATTGTAGCGCTGGGCCATCTTTGGGCCTTTATTTCTTCTTTTTTTGCCAACAGAAGGCTCTAGACCAACGTAGGGGGGTGGTCTTTGAAGCCAACAGCGCTAAACTCGGAACGGCTGTCCTTTCTGTCCACCCTGGCTGGAATATAAAAATGAAAAATAATAATAGCCTGCTACGCCACCTGCCCTGGCTGGTGCTGGCAATTGTAGGAGCGTGCGCCCTTGGCGTAGTGGCCCTGCGCCGCGGCGAGGCGATCAACGCCTTGTGGATTGTGGTCGCTGCTGTGGCCATCTACCTGGTTGCATACCGCTACTACAGCTTGTTCATCGCGAATAACGTGATGCAACTCGACCCACGGCGGGCCACCCCCGCAGTGATCAACAATGATGGTCTGGACTACGTGCCGACCAATAAACACATCCTTTTCGGTCACCACTTTGCGGCGATTGCCGGTGCAGGCCCCTTGGTCGGCCCGGTACTGGCGGCGCAAATGGGCTACCTGCCCGGCACGCTCTGGCTGATTGCCGGCGTGGTGCTGGCGGGTGCGGTGCAAGACTTCATGGTCCTGTTCCTCTCCACGCGTCGCAACGGCCGTTCCCTGGGGGATATGGTCCGTGAAGAAATGGGCCGCATTCCGGGGACCATCGCGCTGTTCGGTTGCTTCCTGATCATGATCATCATCCTCGCGGTGCTGGCGCTGATCGTGGTCAAGGCCCTGGCTGAAAGCCCATGGGGCATCTTCACCGTGATGGCGACTATCCCGATCGCGATGTTCATGGGCGTGTACATGCGCTACATCCGCCCGGGCCGCATCGGTGAAATCTCGATCATTGGCGTGTTCCTGTTGTTGGGTTCGATCTGGCTGGGTGGGCAGATCGCCGCTGACCCGGTCTGGGCCAAAGCCTTCACTTTCACCGGCATTCAAATTACCTGGATGCTGATCGGCTACGGTTTCGTGGCTGCGGTATTGCCGGTGTGGCTGATCCTCGCACCGCGTGACTACCTGTCGACCTTCCTGAAAATCGGCACCATCATCGCCCTGGCGATCGGAATCCTGGTCACCATGCCAGAGCTGAAAATGCCGGCCCTGACCCAATTCATCGACGGCACCGGCCCGGTATGGAAGGGTGGCCTGTTCCCGTTCCTGTTCATCACCATCGCCTGTGGTGCGGTATCGGGTTTCCACGCACTGATTTCTTCGGGCACCACGCCCAAGCTGCTGGATAACGAGACCAACGCCCGCTACATCGGTTACGGCGGCATGCTGATGGAGTCGTTCGTTGCGATCATGGCCATGGTCGCCGCTTCGGTGATCGAGCCTGGCGTGTACTTCGCCATGAACAGCCCGGCTGCCGTGGTCGGCGGCGATGTGATGGCCGTGGCGCAAACCGTCAGCAGTTGGGGCTTTGCGATTACGCCTGAGGCGCTGCAAGCCGTGGCCCACGACATCGGCGAGACCACTATCCTGGCCCGTGCCGGTGGTGCGCCGACCCTGGCGGTGGGTATCGCGCAGATCCTGCACAGCGTACTGCCGGGTGAAAACACCATGGCGTTCTGGTACCACTTTGCAATCCTGTTCGAAGCGCTGTTCATCCTCACTGCCGTCGACGCGGGCACCCGTGCCGGTCGCTTCATGCTGCAGGACCTGCTGGGCTCCTTCGTACCCGCGCTCAAGCGCACCGAGTCCTGGACGGCCAACTTGATCGCGACTGCAGGTTGCGTGGCGATGTGGGGTTACCTGCTGTACCAAGGCGTGATTGACCCACTGGGCGGTATCAACACCTTGTGGCCACTGTTCGGTATCTCCAACCAGATGCTGGCAGGTATCGCGCTGATGCTCGGCACTGTTGTGCTGATCAAAATGAAACGCCAACGCTACATTTGGGTCACTCTGCTGCCGGCAGTGTGGTTGCTGATCTGCACCACCACCGCAGGCTTCATCAAGCTGTTCGACGCCAACCCGGCGATTGGCTTCCTGTCGCTGGCCAAGAAGTACAGCGATGCCCTGGCCAACGGCCAGATCCTGGCCCCGGCCAAGAGCATCGACCAGATGCAGCACGTGATCTACAACGCCTATACCAACGCAACGCTGACGGCGCTGTTCCTGTTCGTGGTGTTCAGCATCTTGTTCTATGCGCTCAAGGTCGGCGTCGCCGCCTGGGGCAACAAAGAGCGTACGGATAAAGAAGCCCCATTCCAGGCAGTACCGGACGCGTAATCGAGGGTTGCAACCATGTTCAATGACATCAGTCGCCTCGGTAAATACCTCGGTCAGGCTGCACGCCTGATGGTCGGCATGCCCGACTACGACACCTACGTCGAGCATATGCAAACCAAACACCCGGACAAACCGGTGATGGACTACAAGGCGTTCTTCCGGGAGCGCCAGGAAGCCCGTTACGGCGGCAAGGGTGGGCCTAAGTGCTGCTAGCCCGGTAGTTCGGGTTACGGTGATCCCTTGTGGGAG
>NZ_JBOICG010000343.1:0-13427 GCF_050739995.1 Pseudomonas sp.
TAACCGCCCATTTGTCCTCGGCCTAAAGGGTCTGGAAGGACGATCACCCATTTTTTCTCTCAGGTCCGGCCAGCATGACACGTAATACAAACTCCGCTTCGCCAACCATGCCTCACAGCCCATCCCGCGCCTGGCGTGCGATGGCTGCGATGCTGTTCAGCGTACTGCTGGCGCCGACCGCCGCATTCGCTGATGCCACTGCCCCCGCCGCTCCGGCCGCTGCCGAGCACAGTGCGGCAACCCCGGCAGCGCCTGCCGCCGCACCGGTCGCCACCGATCCGACCCAGGCCGCAACGCCAGCGCCTGCCGACGAGACCGGTGTTGTGCTGGAAGAAGACAACACCCTGGGCATGGCCCACGACCTGTCCCCGTGGGGCATGTATCAGAACGCTGACGTGGTGGTAAAAGCCGTGATGATCGGCCTGGCCATCGCCTCGATCATTACCTGGACCATCTGGATCGCCAAAGGCTTCGAGCTGCTGGGCGCCAAACGCCGCCTGCGCACCGAAATCGTCCACCTGAAAAAAGCCACCACCCTCAAGGAAGCGAGCGACACCGCCACCAAGAAGGGCACCCTAGCCAACCTGTTGGTACACGACGCGCTGGAAGAAATGCGCCTGTCGGCCAACACCCGCGAAAAAGAAGGCATCAAGGAACGTGTCGCCTTCCGCCTGGAGCGCCTGGTCGCTGCCTGCGGTCGCAACATGAGCAGCGGTACCGGCGTACTGGCAACCATCGGTTCCACCGCACCGTTCGTCGGCCTGTTCGGCACCGTGTGGGGCATCATGAACAGCTTCATCGGTATCGCCAAAACCCAGACCACCAACCTCGCCGTCGTTGCCCCCGGCATCGCCGAAGCCCTGCTGGCTACCGCCCTGGGCCTGGTTGCCGCGATTCCTGCGGTAGTGATCTATAACGTCTTCGCCCGTTCGATCGCCGGCTACAAGGCCCAGGTATCGGATGCGTCGGCAGAAGTGTTGCTGCTGGTCAGCCGCGACCTCGATCACCTGCCTACCGAGCGCAGCTCGCAACCGCACATGGTGAAAGTGGGGTAATCGGCCATGGGCCTGCATTTGAATCAAGGCGACGACGAGCTCGTCGAGAACCACGAGATCAACGTCACACCGTTTATCGACGTGATGCTGGTGCTGCTGATCATCTTCATGGTGGCAGCACCGCTGGCGACCGTAGACATCAAGGTCGACCTGCCAGCATCCAGCGCCAAGCCTGCGCCACGACCGGAAAAACCGATCTTCCTCAGCGTCAAGGCGGACCAACGCCTGTTCCTGGGCGAAGAAGAAGTCAAAGCTGAAACCCTGGGCCCTGTACTTGACGCCAAGACCCAAGGCAAGAAAGACACGACGATCTTCTTCCAGGCCGACAAAGGCGTGGACTACGGCGACCTGATGAGTGTGATGGATGCCCTGCGGGCAGCCGGCTACCTCAAGGTGGGCCTGGTCGGACTTGAGACGGCAGCCAAGAAATGATCACGACGCGCCACAAACTGACGCGTTATGGCACCAGCCTTGCCGTCGTGCTGGGCGTGCACGCCGTCGCGATCATCATCGCGCTCCAATGGTCCACGCCGCACCCTGTGCAGCTGCCGCCGGCCGCCATGGTCATCGACCTGGCGCCAATGCCTGCGCCGCCGCCTCCGGCACCGCCCAAGGTGATCACGCCGCCGCAACCACCTGCCCCGGTGGAAGAGCTGCCCCTGCCGAAACTGGCCGAGGCGCCCAAGCCGACGATCCAGGTGCCCAAGCCGGTCAAACCCAAGCCCAAGCCGCAACCGCCCAAGCCAGTGGAGAAAAAGCCCGAGCCGCCCAAGGAGAAACCCTCCGAAGAGCCGCCGAGCGAAACCCCACCGACCAATACACCGGCAGAAAAATCGGCACAACCCGTGCCTGGCCCGTCGCCCCAGCAGGTCGCCGCCAAAGCGTCCTGGGAAGGCACCCTGCTGGCGCATTTGCAGAAGTACAAGAAGTACCCGCAGAGCGCCCAGCGCAGCGGCAAGGAAGGCCTGAACCGCTTGCGCTTCGTGGTCGATGGTGAAGGCAATGTGCTGTCGTATGAGCTGGTGGGCCGCTCCGGCAACGCCGATCTGGACCGTGCAACCCTGGACATGATCCGTCGTGCCCAGCCGCTGCCCAAGCCACCTGCCGACATGTTGAAAGGCGGCAGCGTCGAAATCGTCGCGCCATTCGTCTACAACATCGAAAAGCGCCGCCGCTAAGGATTACGGGAGTCAGCTTGTGTGGGAGCTGGCTTGCCTGCGATAGCATCGCCTCGGTGCAACTGAGAGACCGAGGTGCCTGCATCGCGGGCAAGCCCGCTCCCACATTTGCTTGCATGCAACCAATATCTCAGGCAAATCCCCGCTCAATCCCCTGTAAAGTTCTGATAACGTGCGTCTATCGATTGCAGCCGGTATGCTTGGCCCGCAACCTCATGGACGCCCGCTATGACTCTTACAGAATTGCGCTACATCGTGACCCTCGCCCAAGAGCAGCACTTCGGCCATGCGGCCGAGCGTTGCCATGTCAGCCAACCGACGCTGTCGGTGGGCGTGAAGAAGCTTGAAGACGAACTCGGTGTGCTGATCTTCGAGCGCAGCAAGAGCGCCGTACGCCTCACCCCGGTGGGTGAAGGCATCGTGGCCCAGGCCCAGAAGGTCCTGGAGCAAGCCCAAAGCATTCGCGAACTGGCCCAGGCCGGCAAGAACCAGCTGACGGCACCGCTGAAAGTCGGCGCCATCTACACCGTCGGCCCGTACCTGTTCCCGCACCTGATCCCGCAACTGCACCGCGTCGCACCGCAGATGCCGCTGTATATCGAAGAAAACTTCACCCACGTGCTGCGCGACAAGCTGCGCAACGGCGAGCTGGACGCAATCATCATCGCCCTGCCCTTCAACGAAGCGGACGTGCTGACCCTGCCGCTCTACGACGAGCCATTCCAGGTACTGATGCCGGCCTCGCACCCGTGGACCCAGAAAGACACCATCGACGCCGCCCTGCTCAACGACAAGAGCCTGCTGCTGCTCGGCGAAGGCCACTGCTTCCGCGACCAGGTGCTCGAAGCCTGCCCGACCCTGACCAAAGGCAACGACGGCGCCAAGCACACCACCGTGGAATCCAGCTCCCTGGAAACGATTCGCCACATGGTCGCCTCCGGCCTGGGCATTTCGATCCTGCCGCTGTCAGCGGTGGACAGCCACCACTACGCCCCCGGCGTGATCGAAGTGCGTCCGCTCACACCACCGGTGCCGTTCCGTACGGTAGCCATTGCCTGGCGTGCCAGTTTCCCTCGGCCCAAAGCCATTGAGATCCTCGCCGACTCGATCCGCCTGTGTTCGGTGGCCAAGCCGCCTGCTGCGAGCTAAGTAGACGTATGACTGAGCTGTCGCAGGTGTCGGTGACGGCACTCAAGGGTGTCGGTGAAGCCATGGCCGAGAAGTTGGCCAAGGTCGGCCTGGAAAACCTCCAGGACGTGCTGTTCCACCTGCCGCTGCGCTATCAGGACCGTACCCGCGTGGTGCCCATCGGCCAGTTGCGCCCTGGGCAGGACGCGGTGATCGAAGGCACCGTCAGCGGAGCCGACGTAGTGATGGGCAAGCGTCGCAGCCTGGTGGTGCGCCTGCAGGACGGTACCGGTGGGCTGAGCCTGCGCTTCTACCACTTCAGTAACGCGCAGAAAGAGGGCCTCAAGCGGGGCACCCGCGTACGCTGCTACGGTGAAGCACGGCCCGGCGCCTCGGGCCTGGAAATCTACCACCCGGAATACCGCGCCATCACTGGTGACGAGCCGCCACCGGTGGACACCACACTTACGCCGATCTACCCGCTCACCGAAGGCCTGACCCAACAACGCCTACGCCAATTGTGCATGCAGACCCTGACGATGCTCGGCCCGAAAAGCCTGCCCGACTGGCTGCCTCTGGAACTGGCTCGCGACTATCAACTGGCACCGCTGGACGATGCAATCCGCTACCTGCATCACCCCCCCGCTGACGCTGATGTCGATGAACTGGCACTGGGTCATCACTGGGCCCAACACCGTCTGGCGTTCGAAGAACTGCTAACTCATCAGTTGTCCCAGCAACGCTTGCGCGAAAGCATGCGTTCCTTGCGCGCACCCGCGATGCCCAAGGCAATGCGCTTGCCTGCGCAATACCTGGCCAATCTCGGCTTCACCCCGACCGGCGCACAACAGCGCGTGGGCAATGAAATCGCCTACGACTTGAGCCAGCAAGAACCCATGCTGCGCCTGATCCAGGGTGACGTAGGCGCAGGCAAGACCGTGGTCGCCGCCCTCGCCGCCCTGCAAGCTTTGGAAGCCGGTTACCAAGTGGCGCTGATGGCGCCCACCGAAATCCTCGCCGAACAGCACTTCATCACCTTCAAGCGCTGGCTTGAACCGTTGGGCCTGGAAGTGGCGTGGCTGGCCGGCAAGCTCAAGGGCAAAAACCGCGCAGCAGCTCTGGAACAGATCGCCGGCGGCGCACCGATGGTGGTCGGCACCCACGCGCTGTTCCAGGACGAAGTGCAGTTCAAGAACCTCGCCCTGGTGATCATCGACGAGCAACACCGCTTCGGCGTGCAGCAGCGCCTGGCCCTGCGCCAGAAAGGCGTGGGCGGGCGCATGAACCCGCACCAATTGATCATGACCGCCACGCCGATCCCGCGCACCCTGGCCATGAGCGCCTATGCCGACCTCGACACCTCGATCCTCGACGAACTGCCCCCCGGTCGTACCCCGGTCAATACCGTACTGGTCACCGACACCCGCCGCGTGGAAGTGATCGAGCGGGTGCGCGGCGCCTGCGCCGAAGGCCGTCAGGCGTACTGGGTGTGCACACTGATCGAAGAGTCCGAAGAGTTGACCTGCCAGGCCGCCGAAACCACGTACGAAGACCTCACCAGCGCCCTGGGCGAACTGAAGGTCGGGCTGATCCACGGCCGCATGAAGCCTGCCGAAAAAGCCGCGGTGATGGCCGAGTTCAAGGCCGGCAACCTGCAACTGCTGGTGGCCACCACGGTGATCGAGGTCGGCGTGGACGTACCCAACGCCAGCCTGATGATCATCGAAAACCCCGAGCGCCTGGGCCTGGCGCAATTGCACCAATTACGCGGCCGCGTCGGCCGAGGCAGCGCGGCCAGCCATTGCGTGTTGCTGTATCACCCGCCACTGTCACAAATCGGTCGCCAGCGCCTGGGCATCATGCGCGAAACCAACGACGGCTTTGTCATCGCCGAAAAAGACCTCGAGCTGCGCGGCCCCGGTGAAATGCTCGGCACCCGCCAGACCGGCCTGCTGCAATTCAAGGTGGCCGACCTGATGCGCGATGCCGACCTGTTGCCCGCCGTGCGGGATGCGGCACAAGCGCTGCTGGAGCGCTGGCCGGAACATGTCAGCCCATTGCTCAATCGTTGGCTACGACATGGGCAGCAATACGGCCAAGTGTGACGCCTGACTCACTTATCCGACCAACACCTGTATCAAGCTGGTTATACTTCTTGGACTGTACGAATTTGGATCAGGCCATGTCAGAAGTAGCCCTCGCCACAGCCCCACTGACCGCCCCGCCGGTCATTCGGGCTCTGCTCGCAAAGCTCGCCATCCCTTACACGGAAGTCGCGGAACAGCCTGGCCTGAACCCTGCCCGAAAGGTCCAGGCGGTACTGCTGGAAGATGCCGTTGGCGCACTCATGGTCCTGTTCCCCCAGAGCCAGTTGCTTGACCTCAACCGTCTCGCCGAACTGACCGGGCGCCGCCTGACAGCCGTGGCGCCGGAGCGCGTCGAACGCATGCTGGGCAAGCATGAGCTGAGTCTGCTGCCAGGCCTGCCCGCGCTGACCAGCTCGCCGTGCCTGTACGAAGGCAGCCTGCTCAGCGAACCGAGCCTGCTGGTGCATTCGGGTGAAGCCGGACTGCTGCTGGAAATCGCCAGCGGCGACTTCAAGACCATGCTCACCAAGGCCAGCGCCGGGCACTTCGGCGAGCCGCTGAGCAACATTCGCCCCAACCTCGACCGCCCCAATGATGACCGCGAGGAAATCACCCAGGCGATGCAGGCGTTCACCGCCCGCCGCATCCAGCAGCGCCTTGAAGCGACCATCGAGATTCCACCGCTGGCCGACACCGCGCAAAAAATCATCAAACTGCGCGTCGATCCCAACGCCACTATCGATGACATCACCGGCGTGGTGGAAACCGACCCGGCCCTCGCCGCCCAAGTGGTGAGCTGGGCCGCGTCGCCGTACTACGCCTCACCGGGCAAGATTCGCTCAGTGGAAGACGCCATCGTGCGCGTGCTGGGCTTCGACCTGGTGATCAACCTGGCGCTGGGCCTGGCCCTGGGCAAGACCCTGAGCCTGCCCAAGGACCACCCGCACCAGTCCACACCGTACTGGCACCAGTCGATCTACACCGCCGCTGTGATCGAAGGCCTGACCCGTGCCATGCCCCGCGCACAGCGTCCGGAAGCCGGCCTGACCTACCTGGCCGGCTTGCTGCACAACTTTGGCTACCTGTTGCTGGCCCACGTGTTCCCGCCGCACTTCTCGCTGATCTGCCGCCACCTGGAGGTCAACCCGCACCTGTGCCACAGCTATGTCGAGCAACACCTGCTGGGCATCAGCCGCGAGCAGATCGGCGCCTGGCTGATGCGCTACTGGGACATGCCGGACGAACTGTCCACCGCCCTGCGCTTCCAACACGACCCGACCTACGACGGGCAATATGCCGAATACCCGAACCTTGTGTGTTTGGCCGTGCGCCTGCTGCGTAGCCATGGCATCGGTTCCGGGCCGGACGAGGCGATCCCGGATGCGCTGCTGGAGCGTTTGGGGCTGACGCGGGACAAAGCTGAGGACGTAGTGGGTAAAGTGTTGGATGCCGAGGTGTTGTTGCGCGAACTGGCATCGCAGTTCAACCAGGCCTAAACCTGCAACCTGTTAGACCGCTTTCGCGAGCAAGCCCGCTCCCACAGTTGACCGAGTACCAACATGAGAATGCGGTTAAATGTGGGAGCGGGCTTGCTCGCGAAGAATCCACCTTGGTCTAGCTGAAAACCCTACTTCTTTTTCTTCGGTTTCAAATACTTGGTCAACCCTTGGAACCAGATCACCAGCGCCGGGTTGCCCTTGATCTGGATCGACTTGTCCTGAATCCCCGTCATGAACGCTAGTTGCTTGTTCTTCGCCTGCATCGTGGCGAAGCCGTAGGCGGCATCTTTGAACGCAATGGCGAATGCCGGTGACGGATGAACACCCGAACGGCTGGTGATGCGCTGGTCTTTGACGATGAAGTGACGGGCAACCTTGCCGTCGAGGGTCTGCAACTGAAACGCCAGGTCTTTATCACCCAACTGTTGCTGGAAGGCAGGATTGGTGCGACTGGCTTTGCCCATCATCAGGCCCAGCACCCACAGCAGAAGACGAAATTTCATGCACACGGCCTCGGTGTATTTATTAAGTGGCCGCAGCAGTTTAACGATTTGTCGGCAGAACGCCACCGATCTCGCGCTTTAGCAGGAGATCGGCAGGCGTTTAACGCTTATAGCAACATCTTACTTAAACGTTAGGGCAAGGGACCGGCGCCCAGTCGGCCAGGTTTGGATCACGGCAAGTGCCTTCGATCTGCGCTTTACCGGCGCTGGCGACCTGCTTGCTTTCAGCTTGCTTGGCCTGCACGGTCTGGATGCTCTTCTCGGTGGTGACCGCTTCTTTCGGCACGGTTGGCAGCTTCTTCGCGACTTTTGGCGGAGTCTTGCCGCCCTTCTTGGAAGGTACGACGACAGGTGCTACGTCGGCCTGAGCCACGGTGACCACATCGTTGCGCTGTACACCCACCTGTTGCAGGTCTTTCTCGTAAGCCTGGGTGTAGTTGTTCAGGTCCTCACTGGCTTTGCCGTTGACCGCGACGATTAGGTCATTGGACTCCTTCAGGCCCGCGACAATTTCCGCCAGGCGCTTGCGGCCTTCGGTGTCGTTGACGGTCTTGGCCTTGCGGTCGTTCACCAGCTTGGTGAACGCGCTCTGGTAGCACTGCTGGGACGCTTTGGCGTAAGCGGTGCTGCGATCGATGTCGGATGCGCTTTTGTTGAAGTCGGTGGAGTAGGACGCGATGCGCTGGTTGTCATCGGTGATCTGCTTTTGACGCTCGGTGTAGTAACCCGCCGCGCCGCCGGCCAGGGCACCGCCTGCTGCACCGATGGCCGCGTTACGACCGCGCTTGTCCGAGTCGCCGGTCAGGGCACCCAGCAATGCACCACCGGCCGCACCGAGGGCCGCACCGGTCACCACTGACTTGGTCATGTCCGAATCCGTGGCGCGCAGGTGTTGCACCGGCTCGTAGCAGTTCGGGTAGTACTCGACCTTGGTGCTCGACGCGACCTTGGAGGTCGGCGACGTGGCGCAACCAGTCAATACGGTGCTGAAACCGGCTGCGATCAGCAGCAGGTGACGCTTGGAAACCGCCTTACGGGAAAAAAACATAGGTGTGATCTCTATTTAGTTTGACTTGCCCAGCGCGGCCCACCGCCGCCTGAGTCCCTTCCAAGCTCGCTGACAACCAGCGGTCAAGACCGCTGACCGCTCGCTGCGAGCAGTTCCTTCAAGATCGTTGCCGGGTCGGCCCGCTGTTGCTTGCGGTAGTTGCCGACATGGCGAACGAACAGTGTCGCGCGCGTCACCAAGCTCTTGCCGAGCACGGGTTTGCGATCCAACTCTTCCTTGATCCGTTGAAACTGGGCCTGGATCACCGCATCGGTGTAGCGCGTGCCGGTGGCCAGGTTGTCGATATAGATCGCTACCGCGCCATCGAGGGCGCTGCGGCCATTGTCGATGGCGGTAGCGAACAACTGCGCGCTGGCCTCGTCTTTGTTGGCGACGGCCTGCTCGCGACTCTTCTGCAGGTTGATCAGACGGATGTTGTAGTTGCTGATGGTCTCGGCCACCAACGCAGCGGACTGAATCAGGTTGCCCGCCGCTTCTTCGCGTTGCTGGGCGATCAGCGAGACGTTGCGCTTGAGCTCTTCATTGACCAGCCCCAGTTCGGCTTGCAGCTTGGGGTCGACGCTGGCGGCGATGATGGTGTCCAGGCGCTTGGTTGGGTCCTGGGCGTCGTCAATGGCGTCGGTCAGCGCGGCCAGGCGGCCTTCTTTCTGCCACTGGGCAAACAGCTCCTTGTAGCGCGAACGCGGCGCTGACAAGGCGCCAATCGCCACGCGAAAACCGGTGGTCTCGTTGCTTTGCTCAGTGCCGTCGGCGGCGAACAGCGGGTACTCGCGGCGCATACCGGTAAACAGCGTGCCCTCGCCTTCGAGGTAATTGCCGCCCTTGACCACAAAGCCGCCATAGGTGCCCTGGCGACGCCCGGCGTGCACCAGTTGGAAGGACTCCTGGACCATTTCCGCGGCGTTACCAATCACGTCGAACATACCGATCGGGTTGGGCAACTTGGTGCCGATAGGCATCAGGCGCGCCGCCTGGCCGGTGCCACCAGCAACTTGGTTGAACACCGCGTAATCCGCCAACGGGCCCTCGCCTTCGCTGCCTTCGACGCGCCGGGGGAACAAGCGACCTTCCAGCTCCTGGCGGCTCACCGCCTGGCCGCCGCGCGCGGCGTATTCCCATTCCACTTCGGTGGGCAGGCGCACAAAACCCAGGCCGCCGTCTTCTGCCGAAGAGCCGCGACCACTGACCGGCAGCAAGTCGCGGTGGTATTTCATCAGCCAGGCGCTGTACACCGCCGAGAAGCGTTCGGCCTCAAAACGCGACAGCTTCACCTTGGGCAGCCGTGCCGCCATGCCAGTAGGAATGTCGCAGGCCGGTGCCGGTTCACCGCTGGCCAGGGATTGCGCCTGGGCCATCACCGCAGCGTATTGGCGCGCGGTCACTTCGTACTTGCCGATGAAGTACAGCATGGGCTTGAGCGGGGTCTTGGCGTCGGTCTTCGGCATCAAGGGCGCGATGACTTTATTCCAATCCTTGGGCAAATCCTTGAGGGTGAACTGGCCGTTGATGAAGTCGCGGCGGTAGCCGGAAATAAACGATTGCTGGTAACCCGCCTCGCCTTCGGCGAAGGGGTAGCCGAGGCTGATTTCGCGATCGTCCAGGGTCCCTTGGGCCAGCACGTAGGCGTAGCGGAACACCATGCTGCCTTCACACGGCAGCGGCAGGCTCACGTCGTCCGCCAACGGTTTGGGATTATCGAGTTTGTCCTGCTTCACTAATAAAGAGTCATCGTCAGCCCAGGCCAGCGAGGCCAGGCTCAGCACCACACAGGCGCCCAGTAACTTATACATCTCTGATTCCTTCAGAAGCCTGGATCCGCGCCACACGCCAACCACCACAAGCCGCCGCCACGGCGCTGACGCCGAGAATTGCAACCAGGGCCAGGCCGTAATGACGCGCCAGCAGGTGGCTGGCGTACTCGCCCGGCACCTGCACGAACAATTTATTCAACGCTGTCTCGGCCAAGCCATACAGCCCGGCACTGAGCACAGCGGCCGCGCCTGCGCTGTACAGCGCCTGCACCACCACAAACAACAACAGTCCACCGGTGGAAAAACCCAACAGGCGCAACACCGACAATTCCCGCCGCTTGCGCGCCACGGCGGCCAAGGCTCCGGCGAAGATCGCCGCAAATGCGCCCGCCAGGGCCAACCCGGCAATGATCCAAAACACGATCGACAGGTTGCGGCTCAACGACTGCACCTGGGCGATGGTGTTTGCCTGAGTCGACACCAACAGGTTCTGCCCGGCGAAATACACACGCAACGGTTCCACATCGCTAAGGTGGCGGGCGTACAGGCGGAATGCCGGGTACACCCGCTGCTCACTCACATCGACCGGCTCACCGGCCCAACCCAACGCCGGCACCACTCGGCCGTCGCGATAGTCTTCCGCCGCTTCCAGCAAGCTCAAGTCGGCAAACAAACCGTCACGGGCGAACGCTTCCAGCGGCAACACCGCCAACACCTGCAAACGCGTGCGCTGCGTCTCGACACGCCCCGCCACTTGCCGCGCAAAACGGGTGTCCAGCCAATCGCCAGGGCGCGCGGCGAGCTTTTCGGCGGCAGTGTGGCTCAGCACGATCTGGTCCAGGCCCTTCGGCATCGGCAAACCGGCGAGCAACGGATCACCCGGCGCGGTTGGCAGCATCTCCAAGGTCAGCGCGCCGACCTGTGCCGTCGCCGCGATCTGCCGCGTACGCGGCACGGCAAACGCCACGTCACTACGCTGGCCTAGCTGCTCGACAAATAGGCTGCTGAATCGACCACCACCCAACGGAATAATTTCACGGGTCGCCGGGTCGGTCTCCAAACGTTCGGTCAAACTGCCAACCAGTCCAAATTTCAGGCCGAATAACACCAGCAACGGCGCGATCACCGCCACCAATGCCAGCACCGAACAGGCCGACAGCCAGGCGTCGTTGCGGTAATCCTGCCAAGCCAGGGAGGCGACCAAGCCGATACGCATCAGCACACCTCCCCGAGGGTGGCCGTGACGCCGCCGTCAATGTCGCGACGACAACTGATGCGCCGCACCTGCAAGCCACTGGCACGAGCCAAGGGTTCGTCATGGGTGGCGATCACACAGGCTGCACGGTGTTCGCGGGCCTGGGCCAGCAGCGCATGCATCACCCGCTCGGCATTCAGCGGGTCCAAGGAGGCGGTTGGCTCATCGGCCAACACCAGTTGCGGTCCATGAGCCAATGCGCGGGCGCAACTGACGCGCTGGCGTTGCCCCACCGACAGGGCTGCCGGCTTCTTACTCAACTGGTCGCCGATCTCCAGCTGCTCGGCCAGCCGTGTCACGCTGCCGTCATCCTGCAAGCCCAGCAGTTGCCGGGACAAGGCGATATTGCCGCGTACATCGAGAAAGCCCAACAGCCCCCCGGTTTGCAGCACATAGCCCAGATGCCGACTGCGCAACTCGGCCAAGGTGGACTGCCGATCCGCTCGCCACAACCCGCCGATATCCTGCTGATTGAACGCGAACTGCCCGACCTGATCCGGCGCCAGCACCAACGCCAGAATATCCAGCAAGGTGCTTTTGCCGCAGCCACTGGCGCCGACAATCGCCAGTTGCTCACCCGCATGCAGGTGCAGCGCCGGGATCACCAGGCTGTAACGCTGGCTACCAACGCCCCGGCTTTTGTGCACCGCGCTCAGGCTCAGCATTACGGCAACGTCGACAACGGCACGCGGTACAACGCATCGCCCGGCTCGGCATCGCCGAAACGGACCCAGTTGGCCACGTCGTTATGGAAGGTTTCGTAGAGACGGATTTTTGAGTCCAGCTCGTCGATAAAGTCTTCCTGCTCGGCCACGCTCAACGACAACCACAAGTCTTGAGTCATGTTCAGCGACTTGCTGCGGTACGGCAGGCCCTCCAGGTATTCGCCGAGCAGCCCTCCATCGGCCAAGTTGCCGCCCTTGCGCAGCGCTTGCGGGTCGCGACTCATGTAGGCCGAGGCGCTGGCGATCTCTTGGAAGAAGTCCTTGGGCGAGCTTTGGGTTTTGCGCGCCGCATCGACGATCAGTTTCAACGACTGCTGCAAATCGTTGAGCTGCAATTTGGTCAACATCACGCACACCTGGAACGCCGGCAGCGTCGGGTTGGTCAGGTCGCGGTCGGCGGTCCAGGCACTGACCAGCTGCGGTGCCTGGCTAGCCGTTTTGCGGCCGAGAAAATCCATGTGCATGGCGTAACCGACGGCGGCGGACTTGTCCGCCAGACTGGGCGCGCTGCTCAGCAGCGGCACGGCCTGCGGTGTGTTGCTACGCACCTGGTGGACGAGGTTGGCGAACACACTGCCGATCTCATCCACACGCTCCCCGAGCTTATGCACATCGCCGCCCGGCACCGGCGTGTACAGGTCGCCGATCTGCGGGTTGGCGTCCGCCGTGAGGATGCGGTACTGGCTCTCGGCGCCGGCGTGGGTTTTCTTGCCGGCGTCGGTGCGCAGGTGCAGCGCGTAGATCTTGATCTGCTTGCCCAGCGCAGCCTGGCGCACTTCGGCCTCGTTCATCTGGGTGGTGGCGAACGGGTCGTTCTTGCGCAACGCACCCGCGTCGGTGACCAGCAGGATAATGCGCCCGCCGTAGCCGGACCAATCCATGCCATCCACCGCCTGCATCACCCCGGCAAACGCATCCTCGTTGAACGAGTGGCTGGACACGGTGGATGCCTTGACCTGCCGCGCCATGTCGAGGAAGCGTTGCGGGTCACGACCTTGATCCAGGGTGATCAGGGTCTTGGCCACGTATTCCAGGCCCGGGGTTTTCTTGATGCTGTTGCGAAAGCCCACCAGGCCGAAGCTAACGCTGTCCAACTCGCCCCGCTCGGCGATGCGCGTTTGCAACTCATGCACCACATCGCGGACCTGGTCGATGTAGGGCTGCATCGACACCGTGG
>NZ_JBOICG010000344.1:0-9617 GCF_050739995.1 Pseudomonas sp.
GCATCACGGCTAACGCCTACGCTGATCCTGCAAGCCAGGACTTCGTTCCAACCACACTGGCCGGCACCAGCGCCCAAAGCGAGGCCAAAGGCTTTATCGACGGAGCAAGCCTGGGCGGTACCACCCGTAACTGGTTTTCCAACGAAAACAAGTTCCGCGGCGGCAAGTTCACCTACCAGAAGCACGGCGAAGCACGTACCGACGCATACCGCACCAACTGGGTACAAGGCACGATCCTCAACGGCACCTCGGGCTTTACTCAGGGCACCATTGGCGTGAGCACTGAAGTTGCCGTGTACAACGCTCTGGTTCTGGACCGTAGCAAGCGCGACATCAAGGGTGGCTCCAACCGTACCTTGGCCGACTCCAACGGCGACGCCGTTGACCAGTGGAGCAAACTGGGCCTGGCCAACGTGAAGTTCCGTGCATCGAACACCACGCTGACCGCCGGTCGTCAGAACTTCAGCAGCGGCATCGTCGACACCATCGGCAACCGTGCGCTGCCTTCGAGCTTTGAAGGTGTTTCGATCGATAGCCAGGAATTCAGCAATCTGTCGTTCCAAGGCGGTATCTTCGATCGCGTTTCGCCACGTACCGAGCAAAGCTTGTCGAAGTTCCGCTCCGAATACGGTAACGGCCAGACCACCGACAAGGTGAAAACCCTGGGCTTCAACTACCAGCCGTTCAAGAGCCTGAAAACCAGCGTGTTCGCGGCGAACGTCGAGGACTTCTGGAACCAGTACTACGTCGGCGCCACCCATGAACTGGGCGATAGCAGCGTCCTGGGCCTGACCACCGGCCTGAACTACTACAAAACCACCGATACCGGCAGCAAGAAGATGGGCAAAATCGACAACGACACGTACTCGTTGTCTCTGGGCCTGACTCACCAAGCCCATAGCCTGACCTTCGCCTACCAGGCCATCAACGGTGACGAATACTTCGACTACCTGCACGAAACCAACGGCATCTACCTGGCCAACTCCCTGACGTCCGACTTCAACGGACCGAACGAGAAGTCCTTCCAGATCGCTTATGGCATCAACATGGCTGAATACGGCATTCCTGGCCTGAAGTTCAATGCCTACTCAGCACGCGGCTGGGGTATCGACGGTACTCACTACACCGGCACCGCCTACGGCGAATCGGGTGTACGCCGCAGCGACCTGCGCCTGATGGACGGCGAAACCCACCAGGAATACGGTGTAGGCGCCTCCTACGCAATTCAGAGCGGCTCACTCAAGGCAACGACCATTCGTGGCACCTACGTGACCCACCGCGCCAGTGAAAACCAGGCTGACGGCAACATCCGTGAGTTCCGCCTGGTCACCACCATCCCGTTCAACATTCTTTAATTAGCGCCAGGTAAACGGCAGGCTCAGGACGAGCCCGCCGTCTACGCTTGTCTGGCTCCATCGATTGCAGAGGGCTCTGAATGAAAATGCTCCCGTTACAAGCCGCCATGGCCGCTGCGCTGTTGAGCGTGGCGATCGGCGTTTCGGCCAAACCGCTGGTGGTCTGCACCGAAGCCAGCCCGGAAGGTTTCGACCCGGTCCTGTACACCACGGCCGTCACCGCTGACGCCGCCGCGGAAACCATGTTCAACCGTCTGGTGGACTTCAAGCCCGGCACCACCGAAGTGATTCCTGCACTGGCCAAGGCCCTGCCGGACATCAGCGCCGATGGCCTGACCTACACCTTTCACCTGCGTGACGACGTCAAGTTCCACACCACCGACTACTTCAAACCCACGCGCAACATGAACGCCGACGACGTGCTTTGGAGTTTCCAGCGCCAGCTGGACCCGAATCACCCGTGGCATAAAAAGTCCAACGTGGGCTACCCATACTTTGAAAGCATGGGCTTCAAGGAACTGCTCAAGAGCGTAGAGAAGACCGACGATCATACCGTCGTCTTTACCCTGACTCGTCCTGAGGCACCGTTCCTGGCCGACCTGGCCATGGCGTTTTCCTCGATCCACTCCGCCGAATACGCCGACCAGTTGCTCAAGTCCGGCAAGACCGATGACCTGAACGCCAAGCCGATCGGCACCGGGCCGTTCATTTTCACCCGCTATCAGAAAGATGCCCAGGTGCGCTTCAAGGCCAACCCGGAGTACTTCCGTGGCAAGCCGCCAGCTGATCCGCTGATTCTGGCAATCACCGTCGACAACAACGTGCGCCTGCAGAAGCTCAAGGCCAACGAGTGCCAGATCGCGCTATATCCGAAACCGGATGACGTGCCGAGCGTCAAGGCCGACCCGAACCTGAAGGTCGATGAACTGGCGGCGATGACCACCGCTTACACCGCCATGAACACCACGCATAAGTACATGAGCGATGCGCGGGTGCGTCACGCCATCAACATCGCGTTCGATAAAAAAGGCTACAACGAATCCCTGTATGGCAAAGGCAACGCAGTGGACGCCACCGGCCCCTATCCAAGTACCCTGCTGGGCTTTAGCGACAAGCTTAAAAACCCAACCCGCGACCTCGACAAGGCCCGCGCCCTGCTCAAGGAAGCCGGCGTACCGGAAGGTACCGAGTTCACCCTGTTCACCCGTAACGGCGGCGGCCCGACCAACCCTAACCCGCTTCTCGGCGCCCAGCGCATGCAGGCGGATTTGGCCCAGATTGGCCTGAAGGTCAATATCAAGGTCATGGAATGGGGCGAGATGCTCAAGCGTGCTAAAAACGGCGAGCACGACATGGTGTCCGCCGGCTGGGCGGGGGATAACGGGGACCCGGATAACTTCCTCACACCGAACCTGAGTTGCGACGCAGCGAAAAACGGCGAAAACTACGCCCGCTGGTGTAACAAAGAGTTTCAGGACTTGATCGACAAGGCACGCGCTATCGCTGAACCCGCCCAGCGCGCTGCACTCTATGAACAAGCCCAGGACGTTTTCGAGAAAGACCAACCCTGGATTCCAATGGCCTATCCGAAAATGTTCACCGCCATGCGCAAGAACGTCGAGGGTTATACCCAAAGCCCTCTGACGACCAATAACTTCGCCACCACCCAGGTGAAGTAATAAGAAAAACGCTCGGCGCCGTCGACATCGACGGCGTCGGACCTGCCTAACCGGCTGATTGAGGTACACAACAAGATGTTTAGTTTTATTGCCCGCCGATTGGGGTTATTGATCCCCACGTTTTTCGGCATCACGTTGCTCACGTTTGCGTTGATTCGCATGATCCCTGGCGACCCCGTCGAAGTCATGATGGGCGAGCGGCGCGTCGACCCCGAGATGCACGCACAGGCAATGGAACGCCTTGGTCTTAACAAACCGTTATATGCGCAATACCTGGATTATGTCGGCAAGCTCGCCCACGGCGATCTCGGCGAATCCCTGCGCACGCGCACCAGCGTGTGGACCGAATTCACCGCCCTCTTCCCAGCGACCCTGGAACTGTCCATGGCCGCCCTGCTGTTTGCCGGCGTCCTGGGCCTGTTGGCCGGGGTGATCGCGGCCCTTAAACGAGGATCCCTGTTCGACCATGGGGTGATGGGCATCTCCCTTGCGGGATATTCGATGCCGATCTTCTGGTGGGGCCTGATCCTGATCATGTTCTTCTCGGTGAGCCTGGGCTGGACCCCGGTTTCCGGGCGGATCGACCTGCTCTACGACATCGAGCCGCGCACCGGCTTCATGCTGATCGACACCTTGCTGGCCGACGAGCCAGACGCTTTCTTCGATGCACTGCACCACCTGATCCTGCCGGCCATCGTGCTCGGCACCATCCCGCTGGCGGTGATTGCGCGGATGACCCGCTCCTCCATGCTCGAAGTATTGCGTGAGGACTACATCCGCACCGCCAAGGCCAAGGGCCTGTCGCCGGCGCGCGTGGTGTTCGTCCACGGCCTGCGTAACGCGCTGATCCCGGTGCTCACGGTGGTCGGCCTGCAAGTCGGCACGTTGCTGGCCGGTGCGGTCCTGACCGAAACCATCTTCTCGTGGCCCGGCATCGGCAAATGGCTGATCGAAGCCATTGGCGCGCGGGACTACCCGGTGGTGCAAAACGGCATCCTGTTGATCGCCTGCCTGGTGATCCTGGTGAACTTCGTGGTGGACATCCTCTACGGCTTCGCCAACCCACGCATCCGTCACCAGCGCTGAGATCATGACCATGACTACCTCTACACAAGCGTCAGCAGTCGATCAAAGCCTGCTGTACCCGTCCCCGTACAAAGAATTCTGGCAAGCCTTCTCCAAGAACAAAGGCGCGGTAGCCGGTTTGCTGTTCATGTTGCTGATCGTGTTCTGCGCGATCTTTGCCCCCTGGGTTGCACCGCATAACCCGAGCGAGCAATACCGTGACTTCCTGCTGACCCCGCCCGCCTGGCTGGAAGGTGGCCAGATGCAGTTCCTGCTGGGCACCGACGAATTGGGCCGTGACCTGCTCTCGCGCCTGATCCAGGGCTCGCGCCTGTCGCTGCTGATCGGTTTGTCGTCGGTGGTGATGTCGCTGATCCCGGGCATCCTGCTGGGGCTGTTCGCCGGGTTCTTCCCACGCTTGCTTGGCCCGACCATCATGCGCCTGATGGACATCATGCTGGCGCTGCCATCGTTGCTGCTGGCCGTTGCCATCGTCGCGATCCTCGGCCCTGGCCTGATCAACACCGTGATCGCCATCGCCATCGTCTCGCTGCCGTCCTATGTGCGTCTGACCCGCGCGGCGGTGATGGGCGAACTGAACCGCGACTACGTGACGGCCGCCCGCCTCGCCGGCGCCGGCCTGCCACGCCTGATGTTCATCACCGTGCTGCCTAACTGCATGGCACCGTTGATCGTCCAGGCCACCTTGAGCTTCTCGTCGGCGATCCTCGATGCCGCAGCCCTGGGCTTCCTCGGCCTTGGCGTACAACCGCCAACCCCGGAGTGGGGCACCATGCTGGCTTCGGCCCGCGACTACATCGAACGCGCCTGGTGGGTCGTGAGCCTGCCTGGTTTGACCATTTTGCTCAGCGTGCTGGCAATCAACTTGATGGGTGACGGCCTGCGCGATGCGCTGGACCCGAAACTCAAGAACGCCGCCTGAGGAGATTCCCATGTCATTGTTAGAAATCAAGAATCTCAATGTGCGCTTCGGCGACAAGACCGCCGTACCCGTGGTCGATGGCCTCGACCTGTCGGTCGACAAAGGCGAAGTACTGGCGATCGTTGGCGAGTCTGGCTCGGGTAAATCCGTGACCATGATGGCGCTGATGGGCCTGATCGAGCACCCCGGCATCGTCACCGCCGACTCGCTGACCTTCGACGGCAAGGACATGCTCAAGCTGAGCAGCCGCCAGCGCCGCCAGATCGTCGGCAAGGACCTGGCGATGGTGTTCCAAGACCCGATGACCGCGCTGAACCCCAGCTACACCGTGGGTTTCCAGATTGAAGAAGTGCTGCGCCTGCACCTGAAAATGTCCGGCAAGCAAGCGCGCAAGCGGGCCATCGAACTGTTGGAAAAAGTGGAGATCCCGGGCGCTGCCAGCCGTATGGATGCCTACCCGCACCAACTGTCCGGCGGTATGAGCCAGCGTGTGGCTATCGCCATGGCCATTGCCGGCGAGCCGAAACTGCTGATTGCCGACGAACCGACCACGGCGTTGGACGTAACGATTCAAGCGCAGATCATGGAGCTGCTGCTGGCCCTGCAGAAAGAACAGAACATGGGCCTGGTGCTGATCACCCACGACCTCGCGGTGGTGGCTGAAACCGCCCAGCGCGTCTGCGTGATGTACGCCGGCCAGGCCGTGGAAGTCGGCCAGGTGCCGCAGTTGTTCGACATCCCGGCACACCCGTACAGCGAAGCGCTGCTCAAGGCGATTCCGGAGCACAGCCTCGGGGCCACGCGCCTGGCCACGCTGCCGGGTATCGTGCCCGGTCGTTATGACCGCCCGCAAGGTTGCCTGCTGTCGCCGCGTTGCCCGTACGTGCAGGACTCCTGCCGCGCCCAGCGGCCTGGCCTTGATCCGAAAACCAACAGCCTTGCGCGCTGCTTCTACCCCTTGAACCAGGAGGTGGCGTAATGGCCGTCGTTCTTACCGCCCGCGACCTGACCCGTCACTACGAAGTGTCCCGTGGCCTGTTCAAGGGCCACGCCACCGTGCGCGCCCTGAACGGCGTGTCTTTCGAACTGGAAGCCGGCAAGACCCTCGCCGTAGTGGGCGAGTCGGGTTGTGGCAAATCCACCCTGGCCCGTGCGCTCACATTGATTGAAGAGCCGTCTTCCGGTTCCTTGAAAATCGCTGGCCAGGAAGTGGCCGGCGCCGATAAGGCCCAGCGCAAGCAACTGCGCAAAGACGTGCAGATGGTGTTCCAGAGCCCCTACGCCTCCTTGAATCCACGCCAGAAAGTGGGTGATCAACTCGGCGAGCCGTTGCTGATCAACACCAACCTGTCCGCCGCCGAACGCCGCGAAAAAGTGCAAGCGATGATGAAGCAAGTGGGCCTGCGCCCCGAGCATTATCAGCGCTACCCGCACATGTTCTCTGGTGGCCAGCGCCAGCGTATCGCGCTGGCCCGGGCGATGATGCTGCAACCGAAAGTACTGGTGGCGGATGAGCCGACCTCCGCTCTGGACGTGTCGATCCAGGCCCAGGTGCTCAACCTGTTCATGGACCTGCAGCAGGAATTCAACACGGCGTACGTGTTCATCTCCCACAACCTGGCGGTGGTGCAACACGTCGCCGATGACGTGATGGTGATGTACCTCGGCCGCCCGGTGGAAGTGGGCCCCAAGGAAGACATCTACGCCCGTCCGCTGCACCCGTACACCCAGGCGCTGCTGTCGGCCACCCCGACCATCCACCCGGACCCGAACAAGCCGAAGATCAAGATCGTCGGCGAGTTGCCCAACCCGCTGAACCCGCCGCCTGGCTGCGCTTTCCACAAGCGCTGCCCGTACGCGACCGCCCGTTGCAGCAGCGAGGAGCCGCAACTGCGTGCCTTGGATAACCGCCAAGTGGCCTGCCACTACGCGGAGCAGTTCGTCGCCTGATCCCGCAAAAAAAATGCCCTGGGCGATTTAGCCCAGGGCATGACATGAGTTCTACCGCCCCACCCGTCGGATTGCGCATCAGTCCGGCAGGTGGGGCTTTTTTTCAGGCCGACTTATGTATCGTTGTCACCTTCAGGGGTGTCATCGTCGTCTGGCGGGGCTTGCTGGTCGTCGTCATCCTTGGAGCCACCCTGGTCTTCATCACCGGGCTCCGACTCACTCTTGGCCAATTGCAGACCCGCGGCCTGCGCCGTCTTCGCCGCCACGAACCCCGGGGCCTGGCCCTGCACAGCCGTATTGGCCCACGCGGACGAAATGCCCAGGGATAACATCACCAGCACTTTTAGCATCAGCACTAAACGTTGAAAGATAGTCATGGTCGATTTCCGTCCAGTCAGTGGAACATGTGCGCCGGCGTTCGACCGTCGCTGTCAATCAAGCTAGTTCCTATCCTGGTTTTGCGCCACTTGCTGTCAGGTATCGCCGTCGTCGTAGGTTTCGCTGTCCTCACCCTCGTTGTAGGGGTTTTCCTGGTCTTCCTTGGGCGCCGGTTGCGCTTGGGGTTGCCAACTGCCGGAGTTGACCTCGCTCTGCTTTTTCTTGGTGACCGGGCCGGTGTCTTTCCATTGGGGCGCTCCGGCATCTGCCAACGTCGGAGACGCGGTTAACCCAAGGCTTGCTAGCAATACCAGATAGATGGCGTATCGAACATTTCGCACGGCGGTCTCCTTCACGATCATGGGTGAAAGTTAGACCCGATGCAGGGTTCCCGCCAATATTCCAGCCATATGGAGATCAACATGTGGGCGCGAGCCCCCTCCAACACCTTAGATTCGTGCCAGTTAATAAAACCTCGAATTCCTCTCTCACCCAGCCCTGAAGGAAACCAAAACCTACTTATTCTTCGCCAATTACAATGCAGCTCTATCCTGCCGCAGTATAAATGCCCCTTGAACGGTCTTGATTCCTCTTGAAGTATTGACGGTAAGATTAAACTTAAAAAAACCAGATTTCTCTGATGAGTTGATCATCCCGGTAATAAATCCAGACAGAACTTCTTGATCACTCCCAAATGCAAAAGATCGCACCGTATACCCCTGACCAACGGGAACATTAACGCCCCAGAAATTGAATGTTTCGAATGAAAACATTAACCCTGTTTCACGAATACTGTTTGGAGTATCTCGACCTACAAAAATTGGATGAATTGGTTGTTCCCTATCTTCAAGATATACATATTTATAAACCGGATTTACAACCCCGCCATCCTCCCATTTATATTCAAACTCTCCCGAAGCGTTCTGAACATCTTGCTGTTCTTTCTCACCTGTGCTCATTATCCATCCTACATTATATAAATCAACTTAACTTCATCTCCCCCCCAAAAGGCCAAATCCTTTCCTACGTAAGTCACACCCCATATAACGACGTAAAACCACAGAAAACCACTGTCAAACCTTACAGTTTAACGATTCATCAGCCTGACTATTTCCAATAGAACAACCTCGAATTTCAGACAAAAAAACCCGTTGTTTTCACAACGGGTTTAGACCGGCAACGACTTGACGTTTAGTGATGCTCACGCGTAGCACGGAACTTCACATCCGGCCAACGCTCTTCCATCAGCGCCAGGTTCACCCGGGTCGGTGCCAGGTAGGTCAGGTGACCACCGCCGTCCACAGCCAGGTTTTCCACAGCCTTGTTGGAGAACTCTTCCAACTTCTTCTTATCGCTGCAATCGATCCAGCGCGCGGAATACACGGTGATTGGCTCGTAGGAGCATTCGACCTTGTATTCCTCTTTCAGGCGGCTGGCCACCACATCGAACTGCAGCACACCGACGGCGCCGAGGATGATGTCGTTGCTGCGCTCGGGGAAGAACACCTGGGTGGCGCCCTCTTCCGCCAACTGCTGCAAGCCTTGGCGCAGTTGCTTGGATTTGAGCGGGTCACGCAGGCGTACGCGACGGAACAGTTCCGGGGCGAAGTGCGGGATACCGGTGAAGCCCAGGGTTTCGCCTTCGGTGAAGGTGTCACCGATCTGGATGGTGCCGTGGTTGTGCAGGCCGATGATGTCGCCGGCGTAGGCCTCTTCCAGCTGTTCACGCTCGGAGGAGAAAAACGTCAGGGCGTCGCCGATACGCACGTCCTTGCCGGTGCGCACATGGCGCATCTTCATGCCTTTTTCGTATTTGCCGGAGCAGATGCGCATGAAGGCAATACGGTCGCGGTGCTTGGGGTCCATGTTCGCCTGGATCTTGAACACGAAGCCCGAGAACTTCTCTTCCACCGGTTCCACGGTGCGCTCGTTGGCCACACGCGGCAGCGGGCGCGGGGCCCAGTCCACCACGGCGTCGAGCACGTGGTCGACACCGAAATTGCCCAATGCGGTCCCGAAGAACACCGGTGTCAGCTGGCCGTCGAGGAATTCCTGCTGGTTGAACTCGTGGCAGGCGCCCTGCACCAGTTCCAACTGGTCGACGAAGCGGTCGTACTCGTCACCCAGGTGGGCACGGGCTTCGTCCGAATCCAGCTTCTCGATGATCTTGGTTTCGGTGCGCTCGTGACCGTGACCGGCGGTGTAGACGATGATGTAGTCGTCGGCCAGGTGGTACACACCCTTGAA
>NZ_JBOICG010000345.1:0-3652 GCF_050739995.1 Pseudomonas sp.
CCTACAGGTACTTTGGCTTACTGCGCAGTGTAGATCTGGTCGAACACGCCACCGTCGTTAAAGAATTTCGGTTGGGCAGTTTTCCAGCCGCCGAAATCTTTGTCGATAGTCACCAGGTCCAGTTTCGGGAACTGCTGGGCGTATTTGGCGGCCACTTTTGCATCGCGTGGGCGGTAGAAGTTCTTCGCCGCAATCTCCTGGCCAGCCGGGCTGTACAGGTGCTTGAGGTATTCGGTGGCGATCTCGGTGTTGCCCTTTTTCTCAGCGTTCTTGTCGACCACGGCCACCGGCGGTTCCGCGAGGATCGACAGGGACGGCACGACGATATCGAACTTGTCGGCGCCACCGTCTTCTTTCAGGGCCAGGAAGGCTTCGTTTTCCCAGGCCAGCAACACGTCACCCTGGCCGTTGTTGACGAAGGTGATGGTCGAGCCGCGTGCGCCGGTATCCAACACCGGTACGTGCTTGAACAGCTCCTTCACGTATTCCTGGGCCTTGGCTTCGCTGCCACCGGCCTTGAGGCCATAGGCCCAGGCGGCGAGGAAGTTCCAGCGTGCACCACCGGAGGTTTTCGGGTTCGGGGTGATCACCGAGACGTCTTTCTTGATCAGGTCGCCCCAGTCCTTGATGCCTTTAGGGTTGCCCTTGCGCACCAGGAACACGATAGTCGAGGTGTAGGGAGTGCTGGCGTCCGGCAGGCGGGTCTGCCAGTTTTCCGGCAGGGTTTTGCCGAGCTTGGCGATTTCGTCGATGTCACCGGCCAGGGCCAGGGTCACTACGTCGGCGCGCAGGCCGTCGATCACAGCGCGGCCTTGCTTGCCCGAGCCACCGTGGGATTGCTGGATCTTGACGTTGTCACCCGGGTGGCTCTGTTTCCAGTAGCTGGTGAACTCAGCGTTGTAGTCCTGGTACAGCTCACGGGTAGGGTCGTACGAGACGTTGAGCAACTCGTAGTCCTTGGCAACAGCGGAACCGGCAAACACGGCACTGGCGAGGGCGGCCAGGGCATAACGGCGAATCGACGACATAGAAGCTCCTGAAATTCTGGGGTGTTGGCTTTTTCTTATAGTTGCGGGGTCTATCGCCGTTTTGGCTTAGCTCGGTTTGTTACCCGGGTTCTGCAAACGGAATTTTTCCTTGCGTTCGATCTGCACCACTTGGGCGTTGTGCACCGTGATTTCCACCGCGCCAAACCGCAGATCGCGCAGGGCGCTCTGGATCTCACGCAAAATGGCTGCTTCGTCCTGGCCGTCGACGCTACGTAGAGATGCGCTCATGGTCTCGCTCCTGAAATGAATAGTGCCTGGCAGTGGCGGCACTGCTTGCGGCGTGAGAGCGATAGTAGATAAGCGCAGATATTCTTAAAAATACTATTTAAGAATGTTTATATAACCAGAAAGAATTTTCTGACAGGGCGTGGAGTTGCGAAGGTTTTTTGCGTTCAGTCGCTGAAATTAAGCCCTGTGGAGTTCCAAATGTGGGAGGGGGCTTGCCCCCGATGACGGTATATCAGGTTGGAAACTCTTGGCTGACCCACCGCTATCGGGGGCAAGCCCCCTCCCACACTTGGCCGCATTTCAAATCCGGATCGCAGGCGCCCGGGACCAGTCGATTTCCTGCGCCGGCATCGGCCGCCCAAACCAATACCCCTGCCCCATATCGCATTCCTGCTCCAACAAGAACCTGGCCTGCTCCACCTGCTCGATGCCCTCGGCGTGCACCTGCATGCCCATGCTTTTCGCCAGGGCGATCACCACGCGCACAATCGCCGCGTCGTCCTCATCCCACGGCAACCCAGCGACAAAGCCCTGGTCGATCTTGAGCTTCTGCACCGGCAGGCGCTTGAGGCGTAACAATGAGGAGTAGCCAGTGCCGAAATCATCGATGGCCAGGCGCAAGCCCAACTCACGCAGGCGGTGCAGTTGCTCCAGGGCGACCTCGGGGTCGTCCATCACTGCGCTTTCCGTGACTTCCAGCTCAAGGAACGCCGGGTCCAGGCCCGTCGCATGCAAAACCTGCGCAACTTGCTCGTACAGCTCACGACGGGCGAACAAACGGCTGGACACGTTGACCGCAATGAAACTCAGCGGCGCACCCTCGGCCAGCCATTGGCACATCTGGCGGCAAGCCTGGTCCATGACCCAGGCGTCAATATCGGCAATCAGCCCGGTACGTTCGGCGATGGGGATAAATTCCCCAGGCGGCACAAGGCCCCGCTCCGGATGCTGCCAGCGCACCAGGGCTTCGACGCCAATCAGGCGGCTGTCGTGGAAGTCATGCACCGGTTGGTAGTAGACACGTAGCTCTTGCTGATCCAGGGCGCGGCGCAGTTCGCTGGCGATTTCCACACGGTGCTGAGCGTGGGCGGTGAGCTCTTCGGTGTACAGCGCGTAGCCTTCACGCCCGGCGCTCTTGGCCTTGAACAGCGCCGAGTCGGCGTTGCGCAGCAGTTGCCCGGCGCTGAGGGCGTCGCTGGGAAACAGGCTGATGCCGATGCTCGCGCTGATAAACAACTGGTTGCCGTCAAACACGAACGGCTCCTTCATCGCATCGAGCATCCGTTGGGCCAATGCCGCCGCCTGTATCACCTGTGGACAACTTTCCGCCAACACGGCGAACTCGTCCCCACCGAGACGCGCCAAGGTCACACCGGGGCCGAACAGGCCTTTTAACCGGTCGCCCACCGCCTTGAGCAACTGGTCGCCAGTGTTGTGGCCGAGGCTGTCGTTGATGATCTTGAAGTGGTCCAGATCCATCAACAGCAAGGCACAACCGCGTTTGTGCACTTGCGCCGAGGCCAGGGCCTGTTCGGCGCGGTCGGTGAAGAGCAAGCGGTTGGGCAGGTCGGTCAGTGGATCGTGATGGGCCAGGTGGGCCAGCTCGTGTTCGGAGTCCTTGATGGCGCTGATATCGGAAAACACCGCCACGTAATGGCTGGCTTTGCCTTGGTCGTCGTGGATCACTCGGATGGTTTGCCACTGTGGATAAATCTCACCGCTTTTGCGGCGGTTCCAGATTTCACCGCTCCATTCGTCGGTGCTCTCCAGGGTCTGGAACATCTGCTGGTAGAAATTCGACGAATGGCGCCCCGATTTGAACAGGCTTGGCCGCTGGCCCATGACGTCTTCGCGGCTGTAGCCGGTGATCTCCATGAAGGCCCGGTTGACGTGCACGATCAACCCCTGGGCGTCGGTTACCAGCACCCCTTCACGGGTGCAATCGAACACGGCGGCGGCCTGTTGCAGGCGCTCGTGGTTTTCTTTCAGGGGTTGCTGTAGCTGATGAGTGCGAGCAAAACGCGCGCAAATGAGGTAAATCGCCAGCGCACTGAGCGCCACCCACACATAGCCGCGCGCCTGCAGCCAGCGCCCCAACTCCCGTGGGTCATCAAGAAAGTTGATCAATAAATGGTTGCTGAGCTGGAGCCACACAATGGACACCAACAGGTATACCAGCCCCGCACGTAGGGCACCTCGGTATGAAAACAGCATATGTTCAGTAATCCTTACCAAAAAAACAGAATCGCCCTACAAAGGCTGCGGATTATAGAATAAGAAACATCCAGTCACTCCTATCTGAAAGGGCGGCTGGTTTTCTCTGTTGGCTTAGTGATAATGCGTCAGCTGTTTTTTTCTTTATCTGAGGGCCATAC
>NZ_JBOICG010000346.1:0-5417 GCF_050739995.1 Pseudomonas sp.
GGCCAGTTCCTCACCCCAGAACTGATCGTTGTAGAAGAAATTGCAGTTGAGCCGCTCGATGAACTCGCCCAATGCCGACGCCAGGGCGCCCTCTTTGGTCGCGCCCTTGCCGTTGGTGAAACACATCGGCGAATGCGCATCGCGGATATGCAACGACCACACGTTAGGCACAATATTGCGCCACGACGCGATTTCAATCTTCATGCCCAGGCCGGCCAGGATGCCGGACATGTTGGCGATGGTCTGTTCCAGCGGCAGGTCTTTGCCCGCGATGTAAGTACCGGCCTCGGACGTGGAACTGGGCATCAGCAACGCTTGCGCATCGGCGTCGAGGTTTTCCACTTCTTCGATGACGAACTCAGGGCCGGCCTGCACCACTTTCTTCACGGTGCAGCGGTCGATGGAGCGCAGGATGCCCTGGCGGTCTTTATCGGAGATATCCGTTGGCAACTCGACCTGGATCTTGAAGATCTGGTTGTAGCGGTTTTCCGGGTCGACGATGTTGTTCTGCGACAGGCGAATATTCTCGGTGGGAATATTGCGCGTCTGGCAGTACAGCTTCACAAAGTACGCCGCGCACAACGCCGACGAAGCCAGGAAGTAATCGAACGGTCCCGGTGCCGAGCCGTCGCCTTTGTAGCGGATCGGCTGGTCGGCAATCACCGTGAAGTCATCGAACTTGGCTTCAAGCCGAAGGTTGTCGAGAAAGTTGACCTTAATTTCCATGCGGGCACACCAGAATAACGGGCTAAACAAAATGGCCGCTATTATGAGGATTTTCGCCGGGAAGTCTCAGGGTTTTCCCAATTGCCTGCCGATCGGTTAACGTCCCTGCACCCACTGTAGAAGGCATCCGCCCATGTCCATCGCCGATAACCTGCTCGCCTTCACCTTCGCCGCCACGGTGTTGACGCTCACGCCCGGGCTCGATACCGCGCTGGTGCTACGCAACGCCACGGTGGAAGGTAAACGCCAGGCGCTGCACGCCACCCTGGGCATCAATGCCGGCTGCCTGTTGTGGGGCGCGGCCGTGGCGTTCGGGCTGGGCGCGTTGATTGCAGTGTCGGAAGTGGCCTTTAACCTGCTCAAGTACTGCGGCGCCGCCTATCTGGCGTGGTTGGGCGTGAACATGTTGCTGCGCCCGCGCCGTTCATTGGCACCCGCCCAGGCCGACGGCGCGGCCAGCGGTAACTGGTTTCTCAAGGGCATGCTGGGCAATGCGCTGAACCCCAAGGTAGGGATTTTCTACGTGTCGTTCCTGCCGCAGTTCATCCCCCAAGGCCATTCGTTGATCGCCTGGACCTTTGGCCTGGTGAGCATCCATGTGGTACTCGGATTCGTGTGGTCGCTGGTGTTGATTGGCGCGACGCAACCATTGTCCGGGTTCCTGCGCCGGGAAAAAGTCATCCAGTGGATGGACCGCACCACTGGGATGATCTTTGTGTTGTTTGCCGCGCGACTGGCATTCAGCAAGCGCTGAGCGTTATCACAGGCGGATCGACAACTCGATGTCATCGGCAAAGGGCACCGACAAATAACCGTTAGCCGGCGAGCGCACATGGGCCAGGTATTCCGGGCAATAGTCGGTATTGTCGGCCACCACCAAGGCGCCGGGCCGCAGGTGTTTCTCCACCCGGCCCAGCACATCGCCATACAGCGACTTGGCGCCATCGAGCAGTAGCAAGTCGACCGTTTCCGGCAGGCCGGTGCCCAGAGTCACCAGTGCATCGCCTTCACGGATCTCGATCAAGTCACTCACACCGCCTTCGATGAAATGCTCCCGTGCCAGGGCGATCTTCGACGCTTCGAACTCGCTGCCGATCAGCACGCCACCACCGTTGTCACGCAGCGCAGCCGCCAGGAACAGCGTGGACAGACCGAACGACGTGCCAAACTCGACGATGGCCCTCGCCTGGCTGCTTCGGGCGAGCATGTAGAGCAGGTTGCCGGTGTCGCGGGAAACCGGCAACCACAGGTCCTTGAGCATCGTGTAGAGCGCCAGGTATTCGGTTTTGCTGTGCATCAGGCGCTCACGCTCTTCAGGGGAGACGCTGTCGATGATCGGGCTGGTGGCGGCATTGGCTTGTGTGTAGAGGCGTTCGATCAGTGGCGCCAATGGCGCGGTGGTAAGGGTCGTCATGGTTGCTTTCCGTCAGGTTGGGGCTAGGATGCGACTAATTCGTCGCATTAAAAGTATGCGAGTGATTCATCA
This sequence comes from Pseudomonas sp., assembly GCF_050739995.1. Lineage (GTDB taxonomy): Bacteria > Pseudomonadota > Gammaproteobacteria > Pseudomonadales > Pseudomonadaceae > Aquipseudomonas. The sequence goes on from NZ_JBOICG010000346.1 coordinate 2,213, forward strand.
CCCTCGCTATTCGCATTGGCCCAGACGTCGGAGCCCCTTCATGACACCCCGCCAAACCGCCCGGATTTCCTCGCGCAAGCAACCCCAGCAGGCCCGTTCCACCGAACTGGTGGCGGCGATCCTGCAAGCGGCTATTCAGGTTTTGGCCAAGGAAGGCGCCACCCGTTTCACCACCGCGCGCGTGGCTGAAAAGGCCGGTGTGAGTGTGGGGTCGGTGTATCAATACTTTCCCAACAAGGCGGCGATCCTGTTTCGGCTGCAAAGTGATGAGTGGCAACAAACCACGCAAATGCTCTGCGACATCCTCGACAAAACCGACACGCCACCGCTGACGCGCTTGCGCACCTTGGTGCATGCCTTCATCCACTCCGAATGCGAGGAAGCGCAGATGCGCGGGGCGCTGAGCGACGCGGCGCCGCTGTATCGGGATGCGCCTGAAGCCCTGGAAGTGCGCGCGGCAGGTCGTCGGGCTTTTCAAGGTTTCATGCTGGAACTACTGCCCGAAGTGCCTGAGAGCCACCGCGCCCTGGCCTGTGATCTGATCCTTACGACCCTCAGTTCGGTGGGCAAGGACTTCTCCTGCAGCCCACGCACGGCAGCAGACATTACGGCTTACGCAGATGGCATGGCGGATATGTTTCACGCCTATGTGAACACGCTCAATCAACGCTGATTGTTTAACAAAGCCCTATCTGAAGGTTCACAAACACTGATTGAACGCCCCCGCACACGATGGGAGCATCGACGACCATGATTTCGCCCTTGCGCTCGATCCGTCGCCACCTGCTCCCCTCCTTCGCGAAGGTGCAGGCGCGTTCCTGCGAAAACCCGCTGTTCAATCGCATCCTGGCCTTCTGGGCGCTGTGGCATTGCCGCCATGCACGCCCGCCCGACGCCCTCTTCTGATCAGTCGAAGCAGCCTCCCCGGCATTCATCCATCAGAAGGATCACCACCATGACCGCAGCCATGCGTCCTGTCATTGGCACTGCCCAACGCAGCGCCTCGTATTACACCGCCAGTATCAACGACACCACCGAGTACCCCACCTTGCAGGACCAGATCAGCGTGGACGTGGTGATCATCGGCGGCGGCTTCACCGGCGTCGCCAGCGCCGTGGAATTGGCCGAGCGTGGCCTCAAGGTGGCAATTGTCGAGACCAACCGTATCGGCTGGGGCGCCAGTGGGCGCAACGGCGGGCAAGTCACCGGCAGCCTGTCGGGCGATGAGGCCATGCGCCAACAAATGCGCCTGCGCCTCGGGGATGAGGTGGACGATTTCATCTGGCACCTGCGTTGGCGTGGGCATGAAATCATCGAGCAACGGGTGCATAAGTACGCGATTGCCTGCGATCTCAAGCACGGCCACTTGCATGCGGCGATGAAGCCCTCGCACCTGACCGAACTGCGCGCCTTTCACGACGAAGCCCAACGGCGCGGCATGGGCGATCAAGTCAGCCTGCTGGATCAGGCCGCCATTGGGCAACATCTGGACAGCGAGCTGTACCTGGGCGCCCTGAAAAACACACGCAACCTGCACCTGCACCCGCTGAATCTGTGCCTGGGCGAAGCACGTGCTGCGCACAGCCTGGGCGCGTTGATTTTCGAGAACTCCAAGGTGCTGGAAATCGTGCATGGCGAGCGCCCCGCCGTGATCACCGCCCAAGGGCGCATCGATGCCCGCCAGGTGTTGCTGGCCGGCGACGTGTACCACAAGCTCGAACCCCGGCAGCTCAAAGGCAAGATCTTCCCGGCCATGGGTGGGATCGTCACCACGGCGCCTTTGGGCGAGCTGGCACGCCAGATCAACCCCCACGACCTGGCGGTATACGACTGCCGGTTCGTGCTCGATTACTACCGCCTGACGGGTGACGGGCGATTGCTGTTCGGCGGCGGCGCCAATTATTCCGGGCGCGACTCACGGGACATCGCCGCCGAACTGCGTCCGTGCATCGAACGCACGTTCCCGGCACTGAAGGGCGTGGACATCGAGTTCCAGTGGAGCTGCGCCATGGGCATCGTGATGAACCGCGTGCCGCAGCTGGGCAAGCTGTCGGATAACGTCTGGTACTGCCAGGGCTATTCCGGGCATGGCATCGCCACCAGCCACATCATGGGTGAGATCATGGCTGAGGCCCTCACCGGCACCCTGGAGAAGTTCGACACCTTCGCCGGCTGCAAACACATCAAAGTGCCGCTGGGTGATGTGTTCGGCAACCCGATGCTGGCGGTGGGCATGTGGTACTACCAGATGCTCGAGAAACTGCGCTAACGGGCGCTCCACGACAGGGCGCAGCGGCTGCCGGGTTCAAATCCGTGGGCGTATTCATCGGCCAGAATCTCGGCCAGGCGCAAGTCCACTTCGGGCTTGAACCCCAGCCGCGTGTAGAAAGGTGCGTTCCACGGCACATGCTTGAATGTCGTCAACGTTACCGCGCACAGCATATTTGCATGAGCGTAGGCCATGGCGTTTTCCAACAGCTTGCGTCCCCAGCCCTGCCCCTGGATGGATTGCGCCACCGACACTTCATGGATATGCAGAGCATCGCCTTGGCGCTCTGCACTGAGGAAACCTTGGGGCTGGTCGTCGGCGTCAACAACCACCCAACAGGTCGACAATGCGATCAACTGTTGGTGCCGCTCGACCGTCATGGTGGCGGTGTCCGCCAGCCAACCCAATCCGTCAATTGATCGGAATACCTGGGCAGCAGACAGCTCGACACGGGGCAAAAAGAGCGCGTCATCTGAATGCGCGAGGCGAATATGGGCAGGCATAGGTTCTTATCTCTGATGGGCGACAGCAGTGTAAAGCCTTCGAAGAATTTCCTGTTTGAGTTCATGCAATCGCTGCTATGTTTCGCTCCTCTCCAGCGAAAGGACATGCCATGGAACCGTTAGCGACAAACGCGGCATTGGTGATCATCGACATGCAACAGGGCATGAATGACCCCAAGCTGGGTCGACGCAATAATCCTGACGCCGAGTTGCACATTCAACACCTGCTCGGCGCGTGGCGGCAGTCCCAACGCCCTATCGTGCATGTCCGGCATATGTCCCGCACGCCGGGCTCGGTATTCTGGCCGGGCCAGCCGGGCTGTGAGTTCCAGGCAGCACTGGCACCGCTCAAGCACGAACATGTGGTGGAAAAAAACGTTCCGGATGCATTCACCGCCACCGGCCTGGAGCGTTGGTTGCACATGCGCTCAAT
>NZ_JBOICG010000347.1:0-10434 GCF_050739995.1 Pseudomonas sp.
GATGTACCGAGGTGACTGCATCGCAGGCAAGCCAGCTCCCACATTTTGATTGGCTTCGATCCAGAATTACTGTGAGGTCTTGGCCATCTGCTGATCCGACGTACGCCAGATCAACCGAGTGGTGTCATACCCTTGCTGTCGCGCCCTGCTCAGCAGGTCTTCGCGGGTGTCGGCACTCACTGTCGGCGTGCGCGACAAGATCCACATATAGCGCCGGCTCGGGCTGCCAACAATGGCGGTCTTGTAGTCATCGCTGACGTAAAGCACCCAGTAGTCGCCCTTGGCGACGCCCGGCAACAGCGATGTGAACCAGTTATTGAATTCCACCCAAAGCTTGTCGGTCTTGCCCGGAACCTGCGGCGTGGCGGTGCCCTTGGCCTCTTCCCACTTCCACTCGGTCGTCAGACAACGATTGAACACCGACATGTCGCCATCCGGCAGCAAGGTGTAGCGGGCTTCGGACTGCGCGCAGTTGCGCTGGAAGTACATCGGCAATCGGGCCAACTCATACCAGGTGCCCTGGTAACGCTTGAGGTTGACGTTACTCGCGGTCTTGGGTTGCAGATCATCGCCAGAATGGCTGGCGCAGCCCGCCAAAAACAGGCTGGCACAAAGGTATATAACAAAACGCATCATTCTTTTTCTCCCGCAGGCTCGCGCCCCGGTTTACTTCAGGCCTTGCCCGGAAAACATCAGAACTTTGTCACCGGCGTACTGCACGCTGATAAAGCTGTTTTTATCGCCCCATGTGCAGCTGGACATACCCAGCGCACCAGAACAATCGGTCGGCTTGCCCAGCAACGACTCAACCTCAGCCTTGGCCATGCCGGCCGACAATTTCGCGTAGTTTTCTTGGGTGACCTTGCTGCAAGCGGCTAACAGCACGCAAAAAGCCAGCAAGGCGAGACGGCGTAAAGACATGGAAAAGCTCCTGGAGAGACAAAGCAGCTGGGGTATCTGCCAGAAGCTTAGAAGGGAAAAGAGGTGTCTGGTTCCCGACAAGCAAAAACAAAAAAGCCCCGAAAACGCTGAAACGTTTCGGGGCTTCTTCAATGGCTGCCTAGCTTATTTCTTGTGATACGCGGTCACGCGCTCAACTTCTTCCTTCGAGCCCAGGAACACCGCCACACGCTGGTGCAAACCTTCCGGCTGGATGTCGAGGATACGCTGATGGCCGTCGGTGGACGCGCCGCCCGCCTGTTCAACCAGGAAGGACATCGGGTTGGCCTCGTACATCAAGCGCAGTTTGCCCGGCTTGGACGGCTCGCGGCTGTCACGTGGGTACATGAACAGGCCACCACGGGTCAGGATACGGTGCACGTCAGCCACCATCGCGGCAACCCAGCGCATGTTGAAGTTCTTCTTCAACGGGCCTTCTTCGCCTTCCATCAACTCGTTCACATAGCGTTTCACGGGTTCTTCCCAGTGGCGCTGGTTGGACATGTTGATCGCAAATTCCTGGGTGGAAGCAGGAATGCTGATGTCTTCATGAGTCAGCACGAAGCTGCCCATTTCGCGGTCCAGGGTGAAGCCTTTGACGCCGTCGCCCAGGGTCAGCACCAGCATGGTCTGTGGGCCGTAGATCGCGTAGCCGGCGGCGACCTGCTCGGTGCCTGGTTGCAGGAAGGCCTTTTCGTTCAGGGCTTCGTTCTGGCTCAGGTATTCGTTCGGGCAACGCAATACCGAGAAGATGGTGCCGACCGGTGCGTTGATGTCGATGTTGGACGAGCCGTCCAGTGGGTCGAACACCAGCAGGTAGGCGCCTTTCGGGTATTTGCCCGGGATCTGGTAGGCGTTGTCCATTTCTTCGGACGCCATGCCGGCCAGGTGACCGCCCCATTCGTTGGCTTCGAGCAGGATCTCGTTGGAGAGTACGTCGAGTTTCTTCTGTACTTCGCCTTGGACGTTCTCAGTGCCCATGCTGCCCAGGACACCACCCAGTGCGCCCTTGGAGACGGCGTGGCTGATTTCCTTGCAAGCACGCGCCACCACTTCGATAAGGAAGCGCAGATCGGCAGGCGTGTTGTTGCTGCGGGTCTGCTCAATCAAATAGCGACTCAAGGTAACGCGGGACATGGAAGGCTCCGAAGAATGGGGGGCTTAAAAACCCGCGCAGTTTAACGCGAGTCGAGGCTTATTTCCTCTAATCAGAGGATTTAACGCCAATAGAGTTCACGGTTTGCCCTGAGGCTTGCGCAACAGACTGTAGGCCATCGCCCCCAGTGCCGCCACGCCGAGCAGTAGCACGGCCCATAAGCCAAACTTCTTCCAGTCGCCACCGACCTCGGGCGAAACAGCGACGGCCGGGGTTTTGACCACAGCCTCTCCCGTCACCACGGCCTGGCCCAGCGACTTGAGGCGCTCGGAACTGTAGTCAGGAATCAGCGTGGATAACGGCAAATTCGCCGCTTTCACCGACGCATTACCCAGCGCCAGGGTAAACGGCGGCTCGCCCCGCGCCAGGAAGACCAATTGCGTGGCACGCACGGCAAAGCTCAGGGCAGGCGCTTCGACGCCGAGGCCACCACCACGCTCGTCCACCTGCAACTTGAGCTCGCCAACGGCCACGCCAGGCAACTGCAATTGATCCTGCACCACGTCCTGGCCATTCTGGGTCAGGCGATACAACAAGGCATTGCTCAGTGGCTGCCAGGCCTGATTGACCTCACGGCGCCCCGATAAGGTCACAGGAGCCAACGTGTTGGGCTGCTTCAACTCGATACGCAGGCGCTCGACATGCAACCCCGTCGGCAGTTGCCAGCTGTATTCGCCAGCCTTGAGGCGTACGCCCGACAACGGCTGCGACCACACCAACGGCATCGGCAGGCTGCTGCTGGTAGCACTGACCAACTTGGCCGAGGTCAACTGCGGCGCCGCCTGGCCCTGCCAGACCAAACGCAGATAACGCGCCGACTGCCCCGGCAAGCTCACGTCATGCTGTTCGACCCGTTCGTCGGCAAACGACAGGCGCGCCACTTGGCCATCGCCCCAGGACTCCCAATGCTGCAGGTCATCGCTGGCTTCAATGCTGAAACGCTGGAAGCCATCCTGCTCGCGGCTCCAGTCCAGGCTTAGTTGCTGCAACGGAGCCTTGATCCCGCTGGCATCCAGAACCCAGCCGCGTAGCACCTGCTTGTCAGTCTTTGTGGCTGGACGGACTTCCAGCAAGGTGCCTTCGGCGGTGGATTTCATCACCACGCCAGGCAACGCTTCCTGCGCATCGGCGGCGTACAGCGGGAACCACTTCACATCGGCCACATCGCGGCTTTCGGTGCGCTGCGCTGACTGGCGCGACAGCGCATACGCCTGCGGCTCCCCGGCGGCGTTGAACACCCGCACGTCACTGAGATCCGCCTGACGAGCACTCAATTGCAGCGCCAGCGGCAACTCCACGCGATACCACGGGCCACTGCCGCTCACGGCCAGCGGCACCTGCGTGGTGAAGTCGGCCGGCCCTTCCTGGGCGTAAACCGCCGAACACAGCATCCCTACCACCCACCCGCCCAGACTCAGCTTGCCCATCAAGAAGACGCTCCTTCGGTTTCAATCACAGATTCGGCACGCTTGGGCGGCAGCGGTGCAAAGTAGCCCACCACCAGCAACAACCCGCCCACGCCGATGAACGACACAATCCGCGCCAGCCCGCCACGGTTGCTCAGTTCGACAAAGAACAGCTTGGCCACCACCACGGCAATCAGCGCCGCACCGATCAGCCACACTTCGCGACGATGGCGCAGGTGGCCGCCGATCATCAGGCCGAGGGCGATCAGGGTCCAGACGATGGACAGCCCGGCCTGGACCAGCATCGACTCCAGCAACGCGTCCAAGTGAAACGGTACGCCGCCCCAATGGTGGGCGGTACGCATCACCAACGCGGTAAAGAACGCAAACAGCGAAACACCCGCGACACCCTGGGCGACCCACTCGGCTCGCAGCCCGCGTTGCGGCGCCACACTGCGCGACCACAAGTACACACCCAACAGCGCGAACAACAACCCCAGGTCCAGCGGGTTGAGCAGCGGCACATACGGTAGCGGCTTGGCCGTGCCGTCACTGAAGATATTCGCCAACCAGAACCAGCCGAGCATCAGCACCGCCAACGGCAACGCCGCCAGTACACGGTACTCACGCGGATAAGCCGACACCGGCCACGGCCAACTGCGCGGCGCAGCCGCCAGCACCAGGTACAGGCTCGGTAGAATCGCCCAACCCAACCAGCGCCAGGCGTTGTACTCGCTCGACAGCAACAACAGGCCGTAACGCAGCTCCAGGGCCAACACACCGATCAACATCCAGCAGCCCAGCACATGAGCAATGCTCGACACCTTGCCTGGAACCACCGTCGCCAAGCGGCGCAGCGTGATGAAATGCACCCCAAACACCGCCAGCCAGGCCAGCCAGCCGTAGTGGGCCGCCGGGTGGTAATAAGCATGGGCAGACACCAGCAATACCAGGCCTGCCGCCAGCATCAGCAAGGTGCACAGCATGCCAAGCGAAGCCCAGCGCAAGCGTTCGGCCAAAAACGCCCAGATCGCCACACTCACCGCCGCAATCGCCAGCAGGAACGAGCCTTGCAATTCTTCAGGGATAAACCGTAGCACTTCGCCGATCAGCGCCATTGCCCACCACGCCGCACCCCACACCAGTAACAGGTCGGACAGGCGTTGCAGTTTCAACACGGTAAACACCGCCGCATGGGGCTCACGCTGCAAGCGCCAAGCGCCGACCAGGGCGGCAAGCCCCAAGACCATCGGTGTCCAGAAACCGCTGTGGGCCAGTGGCCGCAAACCGTCGCTGGTCAATGGTCCGAGCAACTCCGGCACCGCCAGCAGGAACGAGGCGCCGCCGACCAGTTGCAACAACAAGCCAAACACGAAGCTGACGCGTTGTTGCAGGTACAGGCTCAACCAGATGATCAACAAGCCACTGGCCGCCCACACACCGCTGGCGCTTTCCCATGGCAGGACGAACAGCACCGCCAGGTTGATCAGCACCAGACCGGCCAGCAACACCACCGACAACCCACGCAACAGGCGTACGTCGCTGCGCACCATGTCATCGCGCGCGGCCAACAGCATGCCGCCGACCAAGGCCAGTCCGATCAGTGAGGCAGTCAACAGGCCGGCCCAGCCCGCGCTGAACACCGCCACGCCATCACCGCCCTGCAAGCGCAACAGGAACAAGGCGCCGCCCAGCAACTGCACGGCGAAGGCCGTGAACAGGAAGGTACGCGAGCTGATGCGCAGGCCGATCAACAGCGTGACCAGACCGCCGATTGCCCAACTGATGGCCGTGCCTTGGGTCAGTAAAAACAGCGGTGCAAGCAGGTACAGGAAGCTCAAGCCCAGACTTGCCAGCACCGGCAGGCCTTTACGCTCCCAATCCGCCGCCTGCTCGGTGGACGCCTTGCGCAACTGATCGAAGCTGAACAGCAATGCGACACCCAACAGCAACGCACCCAGTGGCGCACCGTCGAGCAAGGTGAGTTCACCCACTCGCAGTTCACTGAGGAACGCCAGCGCCGAACCCAATTGCAGCAACAGGCCGAACGCCCGTGCTAATGGCCGATGCTGGCGCAGGCCAAGCCAGAAGACCCCGGCGCCCTCGACCGCCCAGGCGGCTTCCGTCCAGCGCGCATCAAGGCCCAAAGGAATCGCCAGGCTGGCAAAGATCACGCCCAATGCCAGGCAGGTTTCCGCCAGCAACAAGGCGCGCCCGCCACTGAGCAAGCGCGCCAGGCCCATGTAGATGATCCCAAGCCCCAGCGCACTGAACGCAGCGGCAAACTCCAGGTGCTGCACCAACGCGAACTGCAAGCCAAAGCCCACCAACGGCGGGCCGAACAGCATAGTGCCGTCGACGTAGTCACCCTTGGACGCCGACCAGCGCAGCAGTGCATCACGACCCTCGGGCGCCTCGCCCATCTCCAGCAACTTGCGCCGGGCGAACAGCAGGCCGATGGCCAAGTACATCAGGAAAAACAGGATCAGGAACGGCTCCGTGCTCCACAGCAGCTCCGGCGTATACGAGCGCATGCCCCACGCAAAGCCAATGCCGAAGGTGCCGACAAACCCGATCAGGTTGAGCAGGCGCCAGGCCTTGAACCAGGCAATGGCGAGGATGCCGGCGTTGAGCAGCGCAAAATAGCTGAACAGCGCCACATGATTACCGGCGCCGGTCGAGGTGAGGATCGGCGCGGCAAAACCACCCAGCGCCGCCGCGCAAGCCAGGCCGAGGGCATCCTGGGTGATCGCCAGGATTGCCGAGAACACCGTAACCGCTACCAACAGGCCCAACGCCGCACTCGGGTCAATCAACGGGTGCAGGCGCATCGCGGCGAACACGGTCAGGTACAGCACCGCAATACCGGTGCCTTGCAGCATCAAACCGTAGTTACTGTTGCGCAGTCGCAACCACCAGCCCAGGCCCAGCAGGCCGATGGCGGCAGCGGCGACACCCGCATACCGCAGCTCGATCGGCACCACCATGCCCTCGGTGGCGTAGCGCAACAGGAACGCCAGGCCGAGAAACAACAGCACCACACCGACACGCAAAACCGTATTACCGCCGAACAGCCAATTGCGTGCGCCGCTGATGGCGCGTTCGATCAGGTTGGGACCACGTGGAACGGCGGGCGCCTCAGGACGTGAAATGGGTTCTGGCGCCCAAACGTCATCCGGCAGCGGCTGGCTCGCTTCGGCGGCCATGATGGCAGGTGCGATGTCGGCAGGCAGCTCCCAAACCAGCTCGGGCATCGCGGTGACCGTCGTGGGCTCTGGGGCAGGCGTTTCGACAATGACCGGGCGGGTCGGCGCAGGCACCTCCAATTGATGCAAGCGCTCACCCAGGGCGATCAACGCCTTTTGCGTGGTTTCCAACTGGCCTGCCTGCTGCTCCGCCTTGGCCGCAAGCTGTGACAGCCGAATCGCCTGGCCGATGCCCAAGCCCAGCAGCGCGCCAATGCCTGCATCGCTGAACGACTCGTCGAGTGTCCAGCCGAGCACCAGGCCAATCAGCATGAAAATCCATTGCATGGTCGATATCCCTAAGCAGCCCGAGGCGGGCAAACCGAGGCCTAGTATATCGACGCGAGCCCCATGTGGAAGCAAGCTTGTGTGGGAGCCGGGCTTGCCCGCGATGCAGGCGCCTCGGTGTATCTGTCACACCAAGGTGATGCTATCGCAGGCAAGCCAGCTCCCATATAAGCCCGCACACATGTTCAGGTCAGCGATGATTAGTCGAGGGCTTTCCAGATTTCGGTAGCGTACTCGCGGATCGTCCGGTCCGAACTGAACCAGCCCATCCGCGCCGTATTCAACACCGCCGAGCGCCACCATGCCTTGGAGTCATGCCAATGCGCCTCGACCCGCGCCTGGGCGTCCCAGTAAGAGTCGAAGTCGGCACACACCAGGAAGCGGTCGTAGTCGATCAGTCCGTCGATCAACCCCACATAGCGGCCCGGATCATCCGGCGAGAACACCCCGCCACGGATCGCTTGCAACACATCGTTGAGGCGATAGGACGCAGCGATATCGGGACCCGCGTTGAATTCGCCGGCATGCTTGCGCGCTTCCACCTGCTGCGCACTGAGGCCGAAGATAAACATGTGCTCGGCGCCGACGCGCTCGTGCATCTCCACGTTGGCACCGTCCATGGTGCCGATGGTCAGCGCACCGTTGAGGCCGAACTTCATGTTGCTGGTGCCCGAGGCCTCAAAGCCGGCAGTGGAGATCTGTTCGGACAAGTCCGCCGCAGGAATGATGCTTTCTGCCAGGCTGACGTTGTAGTTGGGCAGGAACACCACCTTCAGCAAGCCGCGCACGGTTGGGTCGTTGTTGACGGTGCGGGCGATGTCGTTGGTCAGCTTGATGATCAACTTGGCCTGGTGATAACTGGCCGCGGCCTTGCCGGAGAAAATCTTCACCCGAGGCACCCAGTCGGTGCCCGGTTCGGCGCGGATCGCCTGGTACAGCGCCACGGTGTGCAGCAGGTTGAGCAATTGGCGCTTGTACTCGTGGATACGCTTGACCTGCACGTCGAACATCGCCGCCGGGTTGACCGCAATGCCCAGACGCTCGTGGATGATCTCCGCCAGTGCGCGCTTGCTGTGCAGCCGCTGCTCGGCGAAAGCCTTGCGGAAAGGTTGCTTCTCGGCAAAGGGCTCCAGCTCGACCAGGCGCTCCTCGGGTTTATCGAGGATGTCCGGACCCAGCGCCTCCACCAGCATCTCGGTCAGCTTGGGGTTGGCCTGGTACAGCCAGCGGCGGAAGGTAATGCCGTTGGTTTTGTTGTTGATGCGCTCCGGGTACAGCTTGTGCAGCTCGGAGAACACTGTGCTGCGCATCAGTTGGGTGTGCAGGCCGGATACGCCATTGACGCTATGGGAGCCAAGAAACGCCAGGTTGCCCATGCGCACGCGGCGGCCGTTGTCCTCTTCGATCAGCGACACGGCACGCAGCACGTCAAAGTCGTGGATGCCTTTGGCACGCAACGAGTCGATATGCTGGGCATTGATCAGGTAGATGATCTGCATGTGTCGCGGCAACATGCGCTCCATCAGACCTACAGGCCAGGTTTCCAAGGCCTCGGGCAACAGTGTGTGGTTGGTGTAGGAAAGGGTTTCGACGGTGACGTCCCACGCCGCTTCCCACGGAATGTCGTGCAGGTCGACCAGTTGCCGCATCAACTCGGCCACGGCGATGGACGGGTGAGTGTCGTTGAGCTGGATCGCCGCGTGCTCGCCGAGACTCAGCACCGAGCCGTGCATGTTCTTATGGCGGCGCAGCAAGTCTTGCAGCGAGGCCGAGACGAAGAAGTATTCCTGGCGTAGGCGCAATTCCTGCCCCGCTTCGGTGCTGTCGGCCGGGTAAAGCACGCGGGAGATGCTTTCGGCGCGGGCCACTTCGGCCACGGCGCCCAAATGGTCACCCGCATTGAAGCGTTCCAGGTGCAGGTCTTCCACCGCACGCGCACGCCACAGGCGCAGGGTATTGACGCTGGCACCACGCCAGCCGACCACTGGCGTGTCATAGGCAACCGCACGCACGGTTTCGTTCGGCGTCCATCGCTGGATCACTTTGCCGGAAGCATCCTCCAGTGTTTCAACGCTGCCACCAAAGCCAATCGGGTAAATCACTTCGGCTCGCTCGAACTCCCACGGGTTGCCGAAATCCAGCCAGCGCTCGGTCTGTTCCTGTTGCCAGCCATCGACAATGGCCTGGCGAAACAAACCGTGCTCGTAACGGATACCATAACCGTGGCCGGCAATACCCAAGGTTGACATGCTTTCCATGAAACACGCCGCCAGACGGCCCAGGCCACCGTTGCCCAACGCCGCGTCAGGCTCCAGCAGGCGGATGCGCTCCAGGTCCACACCCAGTTCGGCCAGCGCTTCGCGGGCGATCTCCAGCACACCGAGATTGCTCAGGCTGTCGTAGAGCAAGCGACCGATGAGGAATTCCAGGGAAAGGTAATACACCCGCTTCTGGCCTTTACGGTAGATGCGCCGGGTATGGTCCATCCAGTGGTCGACCATCTGGTCGCGAGCGGCCAGGGCGATGGCTTCGAACCAGTCATGGTCGAAGGCGTGATCCGGGTCCTTGCCCACCGCATAGGTGAGCTTGGTCAAGACGGCATCGCGGAATGCGGCTACCTCTGCTTCTCGTGCAAGCGGTTCCTGAGACATCGGTGTGACCTCGGGCGAGATTGAAGGAGTTGCTAGAGCCTAGTCGGTCTGACAGACGGTAGACGCGCTGGTTCGGCAGTTTTTTAGCTCATTCACCTTGGCGTGAATTTGATGCAGGGGTCGTGCCTGATCAGCCTTTGAGCTGAAACCCGCAAAATATTGTTCAAAAAACCACCAATCCCGGTATGATCGCGCGCCCGGACACAGCCCCACCTTTTGGAACCCTGATGAAGCCTCAACTGATCGCCGCCGCGGAACTCGACCGACTTGAAACGTGGCAGAAATATTCCGCGCATATGTGCGGTGGCTGCGTGTCCAGCTGCTGCACGCTGCCGGTCGAAGTGAAGATCAAGGACCTGATCCGCATTGGCATCGTCGATGAGTTCGAGCGCGGCGACCCGCCGAAGAACATCGCCAAGCGGTTGCAGAAGGAAGGCATCGTCGAGCGGTTCAACTCCAAATCGGAAATTTTTACCCTGCAGCGCATGAGCAACAACGACTGCCTGTACCTGGATCGTAAGACGCGCTTCTGCACTATTTATGACAAGCGCCCGGATACTTGCCGCAATCACCCCAAGATCGGGCCGCGGCCGGGGTATTGCGCATACAAGCCGAAGGAAGTGGTGCGCGAGACCAAGTTCAAGACCCTCGACAAGTTCTGATCCAAACCTTGTGGTGGCTTCAATGGCCTCATCGCAGGCAAGCCAGCTCCCACATTTTGATTTGTGAACACATTCAGATGTGGGAGC
>NZ_JBOICG010000348.1:0-2479 GCF_050739995.1 Pseudomonas sp.
TCTTAGGTGAGCCTTGAGGTTTATGCGTCGAAGGGTTTCAACGGTAAAGTTGCGACATTTTTCAGAGCGAGGAATTCAAGTGGCTCAGAAGCAGGAAGAGGAAGAAAAAGTCCGTTTGGATAAGTGGCTGTGGGCGGCACGCTTCTACAAGACACGTGCCCTAGCCAAGGCAGCCATCGAAAGTGGCAAAGTGCATCACCGTGGCGAACGCTGCAAGCCGGGCAAGGAGCCGCGCGTGGGCGACGAGTTCCAGATTCGTACCGGCTTTGATGAAAAGACCGTTGTGGTTCAGGCACTTTCCATTGTCCGTCGTGGCGCGCCCGAAGCGCAGACACTCTATGCCGAGACAGAGGCGAGCATCGCCAAGCGTGAGAACGCGGCGGCAATGCGCAAGGCGGGGGCACTGGGGGTGAGTACCGATGGGAAGCCGAGCAAGAAGCAGCGCCGTGATCTGTTCAAGTTCCGTGGCAGTGGCAACGACGATTGAAGTCGCCGGTAATCGCCTGGGGCTTCACTTGGCTTGGAACAAACCCGGATTGTTCATAAACTGCGTCATCTTCGCGTCAATATTATTCAACTCAGATACCCAGACCTATGACTGATCTACCGGATACCGACTTCACCCAACGCTTCATCTTCGACGAGTCGGACGCCCGCGGCGAACTGGTTTCGTTGGAGCGCAGCTATGCCGAAGTCCTCGCCAAGCACCCCTATCCGGAGCCGGTCGCGCAACTGCTCGGTGAGCTGATGGCGGCGGCGGCGCTGCTGGTGGGCACCATGAAATTCGACGGTTTGCTGATTTTGCAGGCGCGCTCCGAAGGCCCGGTCCCGATGCTGATGATCGAGTGTTCCAGCGAGCGCGAAATCCGTGGCCTGGCCCGATACGAGGCCGACCTGATCGGCGCGGACGCCACCCTGTCCGACCTGATGCCCAATGGCGTGCTGGCGATCACCGTCGACCCGACCGAAGGCCAGCGCTACCAGGGTATCGTCGATTTGGACGGTGAAACCCTGTCGGATTGCTTCACCAACTATTTCGTGATGTCCCAGCAAGTGGGCACCAAGTTCTGGCTCAACGCTGACGCCAAGCGTGCCCGTGGCCTGCTGGTACAACAACTGCCGGCCGACCGCATCAAGGACGAAGATGATCGTGCTGAAAGCTGGCAGCACATTATCGCCCTGGCCAACACGGTGAAAGCCGAAGAACTGCTGAGCCTGGACAACGAAACCATCCTGCACCGTCTTTATCATGAAGAGGCTGTGCGTCTGTTCGATACGCAAGCCTTGCACTTCCATTGCAGTTGTTCCCGCGAGCGCTCAGGCAATGCCCTGGTCAGCCTGGGCCTGGAAGATGCGCAGAATCTGGTGGTGGAGCATGGCGGCAATATCGAGATCGACTGCCAGTTCTGCAACCAGCGCTACCTGTTCGATGCCGCTGATGTAGCCCAGTTGTTCGCCGGTGCAGGCATCGACACCCCTTCCGACACCCGCCACTAAAACGTTTAAGCACAGGTAAATCACCTGACGAACGCCGGATTAGCGCAGTTCTGACGGGAGGGCCCTACTCTTTTTGGGCTTTTCTGGCATAATCCGGCCCACTTTTTTCGCGGTAGTAGTGCGCAACTTTCTACTACAAAACGTTTGGAGCACTCGGCCATAGGCCGACGGGGAACCTTATGACGCAAGCCAATAACGCCGTATACACCGATCTGAGTGTTGACGATCTGGTCAAAGAAGCCCTGCAGCGCGGTGAAGGCGTGCTTGCCGATACTGGCGCACTGGTCGTCGAAACCGGTCACCGCACCGGCCGTTCGCCAGTTGACCGTTTCATCGTTGAAGAGCCTTCTACCCAGGACGCCATTGCCTGGGGCCCGATCAACCGCAAGTTCCCGGCCGACAAGTTCGATGCCCTGTGGGCCCGCGTCGAGGCTTTCAACAACGCGCAAGAGCACTTCGTTTCCCACGTCCACGTAGGTGCTGCCGAAGACCACTACCTGGCCGTGAAAATGACCACCCAGACTGCCTGGCAGAACCTGTTCGGTCGTTGCCTGTTCATCAACCCGGCCCAGTACAACCCGGCCGGTCGTGAAGAGTGGCAAGTGCTTAACGTCGCCAACTTCGAGTGCGTGCCAGAGCGTGACGGCACCAACTCCGATGGTTGCGTGATCCTCAACTTCGCCCAGAAGAAAGTGCTGATCGCTGGCATGCGTTACGCCGGTGAAATGAAGAAAGCCATGTTCTCGGTGCAGAACTTCCTGCTGCCAGCCGCTGACGTGCTGCCGATGCACTGCGCTGCCAACATCGGCGAAGAGGGTGACGTTACCCTGTTCTTCGGCCTGTCCGGCACTGGCAAGACCACCCTGTCCGCTGATGAAAGCCGTTACCTGATCGGTGACGACGAGCACGGTTGGGGCGAGGGCGTGGTGTTCAACATCGAAGGCGGTTGCTATGCCAAGTGCATCGACCTGTCCGAGAAGAA
>NZ_JBOICG010000349.1:0-3269 GCF_050739995.1 Pseudomonas sp.
CTCCAAATGCTTCCCCCAATCCGGCGGGCGCTGTGCGTATTGCTCCATTCCCGCTTGTTCCTCAAACGGTCTGGAAAGCACCTCATGCAGCCGCCGCACTTCGTTGTAATCCCCGGACTCAGCAGCGCTGATGGCGTTCTGCGCAAGGTAGTTGCGCAAGATATACAGCGGGTTCACCGCATGCATTCGCTCCCGACGCTGCTCTTGGCTGTCATTCCCGTCTCGGGCAACCCGGGCTTTGTACAACTCAGCCCAGGCATCAAACCCGGCCAGGTCGACAAAATCATCACGCAGTCGCGCCACAGCCAGCGCCGCCGACTCATCCCCCAGCCTGCGGAAGAACAACGTGTAATCCACGCCACTGTTCTGCATCAGCTTCAGCAAGCGCTCCACCAGTTTCTGGTCATCGTCTTCGGCGGTGGTCAGTCCCAGGCGGCGACGCATCAAGTCCAGGTAATGCGCCTGATACAGCGGCAGGTACAGGCCAAGCGTTTCCTTCAATGCATCGACGCTGATAAACGGCGTTAGCGCTTGCGCCAATGCGCTGAGGTTCCACTGCCCGATCGGCACCTGATTGCTGAAGGAGTAACGCCCTTCATGATCGGAATGGTTGCAGATGAAATGCGCGTCGAAATCATCGAGAAACGCAAACGGCCCGAAATCGAAGGTGATGCCCAGGATCGACATGTTGTCGGTGTTCATCACCCCATGGCAGAAGCCATAAGCCTGCCATTTGGCGATCATCTCGGCGTTGCGCTCGACGATTTCGCGGAACATGGCCAGGTACGGTTCGGGCTGTTCACGGCATTCGGGGTAATGCAGGTTGAGGACGTGTTCGGCCAACTGCGCCTGCTGCTCGGGCTTCTTGGTGTAGTAGAAGTATTCGAAATGTCCGAAGCGGATATGGCTGGGTGCCAGGCGCAATACCATCGCCCCGCGTTCCTGCTTTTCACGCCATACCGGCGTGCTGGAACCGATCACGCACAATGCGCGGCTGCTGGGGATGCCCAGCGCATGCAGCGCTTCAGAGGCCAGGAACTCGCGAATCGAAGAGCGCAGCACCGCCCGCCCATCGCCCATGCGCGAGTAAGGCGTTTGCCCGGCACCCTTGAGGTGCAGGTCCCAATGCTCGCCTGCCTCGTTGTAGACCTCGCCCAGCAACAGCCCGCGTCCATCGCCCAATTGCGGGGTGTAGCCGCCGAACTGATGCCCGGAATAGACCATCGCCCGCGGTTCCGCCTGCGCCCACAGCTTGTGCCCGCCAAACAGTTCGGCGAACACCGGCGTTTCGGCCACGGCCGGGTCGAGGTCGAGCAAGGCCAAGGCGGCATCGCTCGCCACCACAAGGCGTGGCTCGTCGAGGGGTTCAGGCAGTACGTGGGTTGAGAACGCGTCGCCCAGGCGTGCGAAGCGGTTGTCGAAGGTCAGTTCGTCGAGGGCTTTCACCGGCCATCTCCAGCAGAATGTCCGAGCATTCTGCTGGGGATAGCGCGGTTAGTCGAGTTTGCTGGGTGGTGGCTCTTGCACGCCGCCGTCGTTGGCGGGTTTGTTCGCCGGTTCGACTTCCACCAGTTTGTATTCCTGGCCGTGAAGGTTTTTCAGGTAGACCTCCATCTGGCGGAACGAAATGTTGATGTGCTCTTTCTTGAATTCGCGGTTGATAAAACGGTTCACTTCGTCGATCACCGGGTTGCGGTCGCCCAGGTCGCGTACGTGCATGCGCAGTTCGTGGTCGAGGGTGCTTTCGCCGAAGTTGAGGAAGTACACGTGGGGCTCCGGCTCTTTGAGCACCCGTGGGTTGTCGCGGGCGGCCTTGAGCAGCAGTTCTTTCACGCGGTCCAGGTCGGAACCGTAGTCCACGCCGAGTTTCAGGGTGACGCGGGTGATGGTGTCGGTCAGCGACCAGTTGATCAGTTGCCCGGTAATGAACGTCTTGTTCGGGACAATGATGTCCTTGCGGTCGAAGTCGGTGATGGTGGTGGCGCGGATGCGGATCTTGCTCACCGTGCCCGACAGGTTGCCGATGGTGATGGTGTCACCGATGCGCACCGGGCGTTCGAACAGGATCATGATGCCGGAGATGAAGTTGGCGAAGATCTCTTGCATCCCGAAACCCAACCCCACCGACAGTGCCGCTACCAGCCATTGCAACTTGTCCCAGCTCACGCCGAGGGTGGACAGGGTGGAGACGAAGCCGACGCCGGCAATCACATAAGACAGCAACGTTGTGGTCGCGTAGGCGCTGCCTTGGGCCAGGTCCAGCTTGGACAACACCAAGACTTCCAGCAACCCCGGCAGGTTGCGTGCCAGGGCAAAGGTAATCCCGACGATGATCGAGGCGCCGAGCAAGTCGCCGATGCTGATCGGCACCATGCTGATATTGGCGCCGGTGCCGCTGGTGTATTCGTAGAGGGTGACGTTGTCCAGGTAGGAGAACACGGTGATCAGGTCTTTCCACACCCAGTACAACGCCGCGATAAAGCCGCCGAGCAAAGCCAGGCGGATCAGGCGCATGGACTGTTCGTTGACCTGCTCGATGTCCAGGGTCGGCTCTTCGATCACCGCTTCGCCGTCACCAGCTTCCTTGGCGGCCTGGCGCTTGGCCAGGGCGCGTGCGTAGGCCAGTCGCCGTGCGGCAACGCCAAGGCCGCGTACGAAGGTGGCTTCGATGACCAGCCAGAACATCAGCAGGTACAGGGTGTTGATCAAGCGGTCGCTGAGTTTGAGCGCGGTGTAGTAGTAGCCGAAGCACACGGCGATAAACAGCGCGATGGGCAGGGCGGTAAATACCAGCCCGACGAACTTGCGGAACAGCGAGGCTTTTTCGTGGGTCGGGCTGTTCAGCAGCAGGCGACCCAGCAGCCAGGCCATCAGTGCGTAGCAGGTCAGCACCACGGCGATGCCCAGCACGTCATCGGCCAGCGCTGCCGGTTGGTGTTCGGCGATGGCCACCACGGCCACCAGGGCCAGCACCACCAGCCCGAGTTTGCGTATCCAACCCTGGAGGAAGGCCACTTGAGGCCGTTCCCAGCGGAAGTGCAGTTCAGCCACGCCACCCGGCGCCAGAATCCGATAGGCGGTGTAGAACACCAGCCACGCTTGGGCAATCAGCAGCAGTGCCGCGCCCAGGTTGGCGTTTTGCCCACGGGCGTCGATCTGCAACGCATAGCCGCATAACGCCAGGCCCAGGGACACCGGCATCGCCAGCAGGATATTGATCAGGATCGCCTGCGGTGTGTGCCACTGGCTGTCGCGCTTGAAGTGGCCGA
>NZ_JBOICG010000350.1:0-5746 GCF_050739995.1 Pseudomonas sp.
AGTCAATGATGCGCCGACTGAAAGATTGCTATCGCAGGCAAGCCAGCTCCCACATTTTCAGACCGCGTTGAATCAGTGGGTTTGCAGGTTGTGCATGGATGCGGTGGTGGGTGAAGTCGAAGGCTGCGTTCATAGATCACAATCTCAAGAACAATGAGGGTCCCTGTGGGAGCTGGCTTGCCTGCGATAGCGGTAGATCAGTCAATGATGCGCCGACTGAAAGATTGCTATCGCAGGCAAGCCAGCTCCCACATTTTCGGACCGCGTTGAATCAGTGGGTTTGCAGGTTGTGCATGATCGGTTTCAAGGTCGGATACAGCTTCAAGTACTCGGCAAACGTCCGGTCATAAGTCATGACATTCTCACGCTTGGGCTGCGCCCGCCGCTCAAGTTGCACCCAACCCTTTTCCATTTCACCGTCATCAACAAGCCCCACCGTGTGCGCCGCCAGCAACGCTGCACCCAATGCGGCTTCCACTTCCTGAACAATGGTGTAAACCGGGTAACGCGTGACATCCGCAATGATCTGCATCCACAAATCCGAATGGCTCGCCCCGCCGACCACAATCAAGCGCGGGTCCAGCGAATGCGCACCTTGTGTACCGGCTTCAATGTTGTGCCGCAGGGCAAAACTCACGCCTTCAAGCACCGCGCGGTACAGGTGAATGCGGCTGTGATACAGGTTCAGTCCAACGAAACTGCCGCTAGCGCGGTCGTCCCATACCGGGCTGCGTTCGCCCATCAGATACGGTAGGAACAACAGGCCCTCGCTGCCCGCCGGGATATGCATCGCGCTTTGCTCCAGCAACACCAGGCTGTCCTGGCCAGTAGCCTGGGCCTGCTGCTCTTCGGCCTGGCAGAACTGCTCGCGAAACCAACTGACCGAGGCACCGGCCGTGATCGCTCCGCCGAAGATGTACAGGTCGCGGTGGCCGTTGTAGACATGGGGCATGCTCACCAAGCCGTGATGGGCATCCACCTGCTGGTTCAAGTAACCCCAGCACATGCTGGTGCCGATCATGGCTACGTGATTGCCCGGCTGCGTCACGCCCGCGGCCAATGTCGCCATCGCCGCATCGACGCCCCCGGCAAGGATCGGCGTGCCCGCCTGGAGCCCCAGGCGCGCAGCCCAATCCGCCAACAAACCACCTACGACTTCTGCGGAATACACCAGGCGCTCCGGCATCATCGCTTGCGGTATGCCCAGCGCATCGAGCATTTCGGCAGACCAACCACGGGCCTTCACGTCGTAGACACCACCGATGTTGCCGGCACTGCTATGGTCCACCGCCAACTCGCCCGTGAGGCACCAGTTGATATAGCTGTTGGGTGGCAGCAGGTAGCGGGTGTTCGCCCATACTTCGGGCTGGTGCTGCTTGAGCCAGAGCATCTTGGTAAAGCCGTAGTAGCTGTCCACCGAGTTGCCGGTGACTTCGAACAAGCGTTCCAGGTCCACGTTCTCACGCACCCACGCCACCTGCTCGCCGGCGCGGCGGTCCATCCAGATCAGGCACGGATGCAACGGCGTCATCTGCGCATCCACCGCAATCCCCGAACCGCCGTACAAGCTGCTGATGCACAGCGCTTTGACCTGCTCCGCCGCCACGCCCGACTTGGCCATGCACTGCGCCACACAGGCCTCGACCGCATCCAGCCAGACCTGCGGCCATTGTTCGGCCCAGCGCACTTTCGGGGTATCCACGCGATACCCCTGGCTGTGCTGGGCGATGATCGTACCTTGACCATCCACCAGCAGCGCCTTGGTGCTCTGGGTTCCTATATCGACACCCATGACGTAGTTCATTTTTCAGGCCACCGGCTTCAACAGCACCTTGATCGACTGGGTCGAATTGGCCAACGCGAAGGCTTCGGCAAAGTCGTCCAGCGGGAAGTCATGGGTGACGATGCCTTTGGAGGTGACCAGGCCACGCTCGAACAGGTCGATGGCGATCGGGTAGCAATACGGGCCGAGGTGCGCACCACGCACGTCCAGCTCCTTGCGGTCGCCGATGATCGACCAGTCGACACTGGTCTCGGCGCCGAACACGCTGAACTCGACAAAGCGACCGAGCTTGCGGATCAGGTCCAGGCCCTGGGTCACGCCAGCTGGCACGCCGGTAGTTTCGATGTAGACGTCGCAGCCATAGTTATCGGTGAGGCTGTTGATGATCTCGCGGGCATTGTCGCGGGACGGGTTGATCACCACGTCGGCGCCGAACTGCTTGGCCAGTTCCAGGCGTTCGTCAACCATGTCGATCACCACCAGCTTCTTCGGGGTCTTCAACGCGGCGACTTGGACCATGCACAGGCCTAGGGTGCCAGCGCCGGCGATCACCACCACGTCGTCGAGCTGGATATCACCGCGGTTGACCGTGTGGATCGAACAGGCCATAGGCTCCACCAACGCCGAGTCTTCAAGCGAAACCGACTCAGGGATCTTGTGTACGATGGCGGTCTTGGGGATGCGCATGTACTGGGCCATGCCACCTTCGGCCACTTCACGCTGAAAGCCGAAGATGTTGTGCACTTCGCACATCCAGTACTTGCCCGATTTGCAGAAGCGGCACTTGCCGCAGGGCACGATCTGCTCGGCGATCACCTTGTCGCCTACGGCGACTTCGAAGTGCTCTTCGGCGCCCTCGCCCGCTTCCACCACGTAGCCAAAAAACTCGTGCCCCGGCACCACCGGTGCCTTGACCCACGGATTGTCGCCGCCCCAGAACATCGCCGCGCCCGAGTGGCACTTGCAATCACTGGCGCAGATGCCACAGGCGGCGATGCGGATCACCAGTTCATTGGCGCGGGCCTGGGGTTTGCCGATGCGTTCCAGGCGATAGTCTTTGGGGCCGTGGCAAACGACGGCTTGCATTTCGGTGTGCTTGTCCATGGTGTTCGGTCCTGTTTTTGTTAGGAGTTTATTTATGGCGCTGACGGCTGATAAAGATCGCCAGCAAAATGATTCCGCCTTTGATCACGCTCTGGACGTAGGGCGAGACCCCGAGCATGTTCAATCCGTTATTGAGTACGCCCAGCAACATGGCACCGAGCAGCGTGCCGACGATGACCCCGCGCCCGCCGGCAATCGAGGCGCCGCCCAGCACTACGGCGGCGATGGCATCCAGCTCGAACGACACGCCGGCATTCGGCTGGCCGCTCATCAAGCGTGAGGTCAGCACCAGCCCGGCAATCGCCGCAGTCAACCCGCTGATGGCATACACCAACAACTTGAAGCGCGCCGCCCGCACCCCGGACAAGCGCACCGCTTCTTCATTGCCACCAATGGCGTAGATATAGCGGCCGATGCGCGTGTGTTGCAGCAGCACATAGGCGGCAAAATAAGTGATCAGCATGATCAGGATCGGCACTTCGATGCCGAACAGGCTCTGGCGGCCGAAGAAACCGAACCACTCCGGCAGCCCGGAAATCGGGTAGCCATCGGTGTACATCAGGCCCAGGCCACGGGCGATACCCATGGTCGCCAGGGTGACGATGATCGGTGGCATGTGCAGGTAGGCGACGAACAGCCCGTTGCCGACACCGAAGGCCACGCCGATCAGCATCCCGGCGCCAATCGCCAACCCAGGCGGCAAGCCCGCGACCATCAGGCCGGCGGTCAGAGTGCCGGACAACGCCATCACCGGCCCCACCGACAAATCGATGCCGCCAGTGAGAATCACGCAGGTCATGCCCACCGCGATAATCGCGTTGATCGACACCTGGCGGGCGATGTTCGACAGGTTGCTGGCGGTCAGGAACGTGTCGCTGGCAAGGATCATCACCAGCGTTACCACCACCAACCCGACAAAGGGATAAAACGCCGGTGAGCGCACCAGCCGCGCCAGGTTCAGGCGCAGTCGGCTGCCGTCGCCGGTGTTAATGGACGTATTCACTTGAGCTCCCTGTTGCATGGCGCATGACCTCTTGAGGATTGACGGCGGACGCTTCGAGTAACTTGACGATGGCGCCCTTGTGGAACACGGCGACGCGATCGCACATGCCGATGACTTCGGGCAGTTCGGAAGAAATCATGATGATTGCGTAGCCCTGCTCGGTCAGGCTGCGCATCAAAGCGTAGATCTGCGCCTTGGCGCCGACGTCGATGCCACGGGTGGGCTCGTCGAACACCAGTACGTCGCAGTGATGGTTGATCCAGCGCGCAATCACCACTTTCTGCTGGTTGCCGCCGCTGAGATTGAACACCCGGCTCTCGCCACTGGGGGCCTTGATCGACAGCTGTTTCATCAGGCTATCGACGTTCGCACACTCTCGGTCCTTGTCGATCAGGCCAGAGGCGTTCTGGTACTTGGGCAGGTTGTTCAGGGAGATGTTTTCGCGAATGCTGAAATCGGTGATCAACCCTTCGCTCTTGCGGCTCTCCGGGAGCAGGCCAATGCCGTGGGCCAGGGCTTGAGCCGGGTCGTCCAGCGTGACTTTTTCGCCGCGCAGCCACACGTCTTTGCTCACCGACGGCAGCGCGCCCATCATGCCCAGTGCCAGTTCGGTACGGCCCGAACCCACGAGCCCGGCAAAGCCGAGAATCTCGCCCTTGTGCAGTTGGAAGCTGTTGTGGGGGCCGTTGCGTACTAGCTGGATATCCTTGACCTCCAATAACAACGGGCCGCGTGCTTTCGTCGGTTTGGGTGGAAAACTGCTTTCCAGACGACGGCCCACCATCATCTCGACCAGACGGTCAATGTCGCTGTCAGCCACATCGGTAACCCCCACATTGCCGCCGTCACGCAGCACACTGATGCGGTCGCACACCTGGAAAATCTCCTCCAAGTGGTGAGAGATAAAAATCACCGCCACACCCTGGCGCTTGAGCTCACGCATGATCTCGAACAGCAGCTCGGCTTCGCTGGGTGTGAGGGTGGCAGTCGGCTCATCCAGCACCAGCAAGCGCGCATCCAGGGCCAACGCCTTGGCAATTTCGACAAACTGCTGCTCGGCCACACTCAAGTGCTTGACCGCGCATTGCAGGTCGATGGTCACGCCCAAGCGCTTGAATAACGCCTCGGATGCCTCAACCATCTCGCGCTTGCGCAGCAGGCCGAAGCGGTTACTCAGCTCATGACCGAGGAAGATGTTTTCCACCGCCGTGAGATAGGGAATCAGGCTGAACTCCTGGAACACGATGCCGATACCGGCGGCAATTGCATCGCGGTAGGTCGCGAAATGTTGCGCCTGGCCGTCGATCAGAATCTGGCCTTCGTCCTGATGCTCGACGCCGCCGAGGATTTTCATCAGGGTTGATTTACCCGCGCCATTTTCCCCAAGCAACGCGTGGATCTCGCCGCGCTCCACTTGCAGGTTGATGGACTTCAGGGCCTGTACGCCCGGGTAGCGCTTACAGATATTTTCCAGCTTCAAAAGACTGCTCATACCGCCAACCTCGTATTCAGAAGGAAACCTTAAGCCCCACGGATTGCGTGAGGCCTGGGGGATCTACCAACTGAAGTCCTTGGCCTTGGCCTGGTCGATCAGGGTGATGTCCACCGGGATCGTGGCGGGCACTTGCGAGCCCCATTTCTTGGCCAGGGCAATGCCCAGGGCGAGGCGGATCTGGTCGCGGGGGTACTGAGCCGAGGTGGCGATGAACTTGCTGCCGGGTTTCTGGATCGCCTTGATCGCTTCCGGCGCGCCGTCGACGCTGACCAGTTTTACGTCCAGGCCGCTGGCTTCGATGGCTGACAATGCACCCAGGGAGCCGTTGTCGTTCACGCTGAAAATACCCTTGAGAGTGGGC
>NZ_JBOICG010000351.1:0-10447 GCF_050739995.1 Pseudomonas sp.
GACAGAAACACCGAGGCGCCTGCACCGCAGGCAAGCCAGCTCCCACACTAATCCAGTTCCAACCGCTAGAGCATTTGCCCCAACCAATAACAGGCCTGCCCACAGGCCCTTGCTCCACCGTATCGCCATTGCCACTCCTGCCAATAACTAAACCAGGGAGTCACCCCATGCAGCGTCGTACGTTGTTGAAAGCCAGTCTTACCGCAGCCGCCGCCCTCAGCCTCCCGCTGAGCGTGCGTTCGGTATTCGCCGCCGAGCCCTTTACCTTTTACGGCCTCAAGTCCATGTCTGGCGCTTTTGCCAGTTATGGCAAGTTTGCCGACATGGGTTCGCGCCTGGCGGTGGAACAGCACCCCGAGCTGCTCGGCCGTCCGTTGAACTACAAGGTCATCGACACCGAAGGCAACGCCGGCAAGGCCGTGCGCAAGGTGCAGGAAGCCATCCAGCAGGACGGCGCGCGGTTCTTCCAGGGCTGTACCCTGTCGTCGTCGGCACTGGCGGTGGCCAAGGAAGTGGACAAGGTCGGTGGCGTGTTCATGACCCCGGTGGGCGCCGATGAAGTCACCGGCTCTGACTGCAACCACGCGACGTTTCGCTGGTCGGTGCCCACCTACGGCGCGATCCGCGAAACCATGGTGCCGCTGATCAAGCTGCTGCCGGACGCCAAGCGCTGGTACACCATTACCCCGCAATACGTGTTTGGCGAAGCGCTGCTGGAAGGCGCCAAGAATGTGCTCAAGGAAAACGGCCTGGAACACATCGGCAACAGTTACCACTCGTTGCAGGAACAGGAGTTCTCCGGCTACCTGACCAACGCTATCGCCGCCAAGCCCGATGTGCTGGTGCTGCTCAACTTCGGCAGCCAGTCGTCCAATACCCTGCGCCAGGCAGTGAACTTCGGTATCAAGGAACGCATGAAAGTGCTGCTGGTGTGGTCCGCCGGCCTCGACCAGTTCCAGGAATTGGGCAGCGATGTATTGGAAGGCGTGTACCTCGGCGCGCAGTACTGGCACCAGGTCGACACGCCACTCAACCGTGAACTGGTCAAGCTCACCCAGGCCAAATACGGCATCAACCCCACCTACCCGCTGGCTGCCGATTACATCAGCACCAAGGTCATGCTCGAAACCATCGTCTCAACCGGCAGCTTCGATGGAAAAACCGTGGCCAAGGCCATGCAGGGCCTGAGCTACGAAGGGCCCACGGGCAAAGAGTCGATCCGCGCCGGCGACCATCAGGTCATCAAGGATTACTACCTGCTGATCGGCAAGGCCACTGCCGACATGGCCGACAAGGATGACCTGGCCAAGGTGCTCAGCGCCGGCCAGTCGTTCCCGCCGGTGGAAGCCACGGGCTGCACGCTCGGCTGATCCCCTGAATTTTGTAGCGCAGGGTCGCGTAAGCGGCGTCCTGCCGAGGGTTCCTGCATGCTTAATCTTTACCTGTTCCAGATCCTCAACGGTCTTGGGTTGGGGATGATCTACTTCCTGATCGCGGTCGGGCTGACGATCATTTTCGGCCTGCTCAACTTCGTCAACTTCGCCCACGGCGCGTTCTTCCTGTTGGGTGCCTACATCTGCTACACCGCCGTGAGCCTCACCGGCAACTTCTGGCTGGCGCTGCTGATCGCGCCGCTGGTGGTGGCCGCGTTGGCCTGGGCCATCGAGCGCTTGCTGATCCAGCGGATCTATCACTTGCCGCACATGTTCCAGATCCTGGTGACCCTGGGCATCGCACTGATCATCCAGGAAGCCAGCGTGATGATCTGGGGTCCGGTGGGCAAGAGTGTCGCCGTGCCGGAACTGCTGCGCGGCGTGCTGGTGGTGGGCGACTTCGTGTACCCCTACTACCGACTGTTCCTCATCGTGTTCTCGGGGCTGGTCGGCCTGGGCCTGTGGCTGCTGCTCGAACGCACACGCTTTGGCGCCCTGGTGCGCGCCGGCAGTGAAAGCACCGAAACCGTGTCGCTGTTGGGCACCAATATTTTCCGCCTGTTCTCCATGACCTTCGCCCTCGGCGTGGCCCTGGCCGGTGTCGCGGGCGTGCTGTTCGCACCGTTGCGCGGTGCGCAGCCCTTTGTCGGCCCGGAAATTCTCGGCGTCGCCTTCGTGGTGGTGGTGATCGGCGGCATGGGTTCGTTCAGCGGTGCGCTGGTCGGCGGTTTGCTGGTGGGCGTGGTGCAAAGCCTGATGACCACACTCTGGCCCCAGGGTGCGAGCCTGATGATCTACGGCGCGATGGCCGTGGTGATTCTGGTCCGCCCCTACGGCCTGTTCGGGAGAGCCTGACATGAGCGAGAAAAATCCCCTGCCGTTTGCCAAGACGCAATCGCGCGCAATGTTGCTATGGGTGTTGGCGGTACTGATCGGCCTGCCGCTGATCTTGCCGTCGGCAACCCTGGCCACCGAGATCCTGATCTTTGCCATGGCCGCCCTCGCCTGCAACCTGTTGCTGGGCTACACCGGGCTGCTGTCGTTCGGCCAAGGCATCTTCTTCGGGGCCGGCGCCTACTGCGCAGCGCTGCTGATGATCCATCTGCAGCTGGGCCTGTTCACTGCACTGCTCGGCGCCGCCATCGCAGGCGGGTTCCTGGCCTTGCTGGTGGGCGCCCTGGCGATCCGTCGCACCGGCATCTACTTCGTGATGCTGACCCTGGCGTTCAGCCAGATGGCCTACTTCGTCGCCTACACCCTCAGCGACTGGACCGGAGGCGACAACGGCCTGCTCAGCGTGCCGCGCCCGGAGATCCGCGTGGGTGAAAGCGTGCTGTTGTCGCTCAGCGATGCCCGTGCCTTCTACGGTTTTGTCGCGGTGCTGTTCCTGTTGATCTTCATCGGCGCTCGCCGTGTGATCGCCTCGCCGTTCGGCAGCACCTTGATGGCGATCCGCGAAAACGAAACCCGCGCCTCGGCCATCGGCTATGACACACGGCACTTCAAGATCCTGGTGTTTGTGCTGTCCGGAGCAGTCACCGGCATTGCGGGCGCACTGTACGCCATGCTGCTGCACTTTGTGCCGCTGTCGAACATCGACCTGGCGATGTCGGAGAACATCCTGATCATGACCATCGTCGGCGGCACCGGCTCGTTGTTCGGCTCTCTGCTGGGCGCCGGCTCCATCGTGCTGCTCGGGGATTTCCTCTCCGACCTGTGGCCACGCTGGCTGATGCTGCTCGGGGTGATCCTGATCCTGGTGGTGATCTTCATGCGCGGCGGTTTATGGGGCGGCCTGGCGTCGCTGTTCGAAAAGGTACGCGGCAATCGCAAGACCGTCGTCGTCGCCAAGGAGGAAGGGCTATGAGCATCCTGCTGGAAACCAAAGACCTGGAACTGGCCTATGGCGCGTTCCGCGCGGTAAACGGCGTGAACCTCAAAGTCGAGGCCGGCACCATCCACACCATCATCGGGCCCAACGGCGCGGGCAAGACCAGCCTGTTCCACTGCCTCACCGGCGAACGCCAGGCCACCGCTGGGGCGATTCATTTCGACGGCAAGAACCTGATGCGCAAGCCCGCCCACGGCCGCGTCGGCCTGGGCATGGCGCGGTCGTTCCAGCTCACCAGCCTGTTCCAGAACCTCAGCGTGCGCGAAAACCTTCGCCTCGCCGCCCAAGGCCGAGACGGTGCGCGCGCCCTGAATTTCTGGCGTCGTGTGGACAGCAAGCGCGAACACCTGGAAATGGCCGACCAGGTGCTGGAACGCCTGCAACTCACTACCCGCGCCGATACCCTGGCCGGTGAGCTGTCCCACGGCCAGCAGCGGGTGCTGGAGGTGGGCATGTCGATCTGCTCCAAGCCCAAACTGCTGATGCTCGACGAGCCCACCTCGGGCATGGGCATCGACGATATCCCGATCATGACCCAATTGATCAGCGATCTCGGCCGCGACCACACGGTGCTGCTGATCGAACACAACATGAGCATTGTCATGTCCATCAGCCAACGCATCACGGTGATGAGCCACGGACAGATTCTGGTGGAAGGTACGCCGGAGTTCGTGCGTGCCGATGAACGTGTGCGCACCGCTTACCTTGGGGAGGCTG
Source organism: Pseudomonas sp. (assembly GCF_050739995.1). Lineage (GTDB taxonomy): Bacteria > Pseudomonadota > Gammaproteobacteria > Pseudomonadales > Pseudomonadaceae > Aquipseudomonas. Next base: position 4,042 of record NZ_JBOICG010000351.1, read on the forward strand.
CCTGATGCTGATCGTCGAGAACATCCATTCCTACTACGACAAGAGCCATGTGCTGGAAGGCGTGTCACTGACCGTCAACCCCGGTGAACTGGTGACACTGCTGGGTCGTAATGGCGCCGGCAAGACCACCACCTTGCGCAGCATCCTCGGCATCATCTGCCCGCGCCAGGGCCAGATCCACTTCAACGGCCAGGCGCTGGTGGGGCAGAAGATATTCGAAATCGCCCGTCAGGGCCTGGCATTGGTGCCGGAAAATCGCGGGATTTTCCGCCTGCTCACCGTCGAGGAAAACCTGCGCATCGCCGCGCGCAAGACCAGCCGCTGGCAGCTGGAAGACGTGTACGTCATGTTCCCGCGCCTCAAGGAACGCCGCAAAAACGCCGGCCATGCACTGTCGGGCGGCGAGCAACAGATGCTCGCCATCGCTCGCGCCCTACTTAACGACCCCAAGCTGCTGATCCTCGACGAGCCCACCGAAGGCCTGGCTCCGGTGATTGTCGACGAGTTGGTGAAGATCCTGCGCAAGGTCAAGGACGACGGCCTGCCGGTGCTGCTGGTGGAACAGAATCTGATGGTCTGCGACAAGCTCGCCGACCGCCATTACGTGCTTGAACAGGGTCGCGTGGTCTACGAGGGCAGCGCCGAAGCCTTCCGCGCCGACCCGACCATCAAAAACCGCTATTTGGCCCTGAGTGCCTGACCGGAGACTGCTGATGAATAGTTTTGCGCAACCGCTCAAGAGCAACGCCCCGCTGGTCAACCGTGACCGCCTGTGGCAATCCTTGATGGACCTGGCCCAACTCGGCGCCACGGCGAAAGGTGGTGTGTGTCGCCTGGCACTCACCGACCTGGATCGCCAGGCCCGCGACCTGTTTGTGCAATGGTGCGAGGCCGCCGGGTGCAGTGTCAGTGTCGACGCCATCGGCAACATCTTTGCCCGCCGTGCCGGGCGCAATCCGGCCCTGCCTCCAGTGATGACCGGCAGCCATATCGACACTCAACCCACCGGCGGCAAGTTCGACGGTTGCTACGGGGTGATGGCGGGACTGGAGGTGATCCGTACCCTGAATGATTTGAAGATCGAAACCGAAGCGCCGATCGAAGTGGTGGTATGGACCAACGAAGAAGGCTCACGCTTCCCGCCCTGCATGATGGGCTCCGGAGTGTTTGCCGGTAAGTTCGACTTGCAGGACACCCTCGACAAGCTTGACGACCAGGGCCTGTCGGTCGGCGCTGAACTGCAGCGCATCGGTTATGCCGGTTCCCGCGCGGTACTCGGCCACCCGGTGGGCGCCTACTTCGAAGCACACATAGAACAAGGCCCGGTGCTGGAAGACCAGGCCATCACCATTGGCGTGGTGATGGGGTGCCTGGGCCAGAAGTGGTTCGACTTGACCTTCACCGGCGTCGAAGCCCACGCCGGCCCGACGCCGATGCACCTGCGCAAGGACGCCCTGGTGGGCGCCGCCGAGGTGGTCAGCGCGGTCAACCGCATCGCCCATCAACAGCAACCCCACGCCTGTGGCACCGTCGGTTGCCTGAGCCTGCACCCCGGTTCGCGCAATGTGATTCCCGGCCAGGTGCACATGACGCTCGACCTGCGTCACCTGCACGCGGACAAGCTGCAAGCCATGGTCGATGAAGTGCGCGGCGTGATCGAAGCCACCGCGAAACAGCATGGCCTGACCTTTGAGCTGACGCCCACTGCCGACTTTCCACCGCTGGACTTCAACCCGTCCTGTGTCAACGCCGTACGCGAGGGCGCCAAGGCCTTGGGCTTGAGCCATATGGACATCGTCAGCGGTGCGGGGCACGACGCGATTTTCGTCGCCGAACTGGGCCCGGCCGGGATGATTTTTGTGCCGTGCGAAGGCGGCATCAGCCATAACGAGATCGAAAACGCCGCGCCAGACGACCTGGCGGCGGGCTGCGCGGTGTTACTGCGCGCCATGGTCAATGCGGCTCAGGAGGATGTGGCATGAGTGAGATTGGCCAACTGACAGCGGTGCAACTGCTGCAGCATTTTCGCGACAAGACCTTGTCGCCGGTGGAGGTCACCGAAGACGCCTTGCTGCGCATCGAACGCTTCAATCCGGTAGTGAATGCCTACTGCCACGTGGACCCGGAAGGCGCGCTGAATGCCGCGCGTGCTTCTGAACAACGCTGGCTCACCGGTCAACCCTGCGGGCCGTTGGACGGTGTACCGTCTTCCATCAAAGACCTGACGCTGACGATCGGCATGCCCACCCGCAAGGGCTCACTCACCTCCAACGCCGAGGGCCCGTGGGACGTCGACGCGCCCTTCACAGCCTTCATGCGCAAGGCCGGTGCGGTGCTGCTGGGCAAGACCACAACCCCAGAGTTCGGCTGGAAAGGCGTCACTGATAACCCGTTGTATGGCATCACCCGCAACCCATGGGACACACGCACCACGGCAGGCGGCTCGTCCGGCGGCGCGGGGGCAGCGGCGGCGTTGAACCTGGGTGTGCTGCATCAGGGCAGTGATGCCGGCGGTTCGATCCGCATTCCCTGCGCGTTTACCGGCACCTTCGGCATCAAGCCGACGTTTGGCTATGTGCCGCAATGGCCGGCCAGTTCCATGACGATTCTGTCGCACCTGGGGCCGATGACCCGCACGGTGGAAGACAGCGTATTGATGCTGCAGACCATCGCCCAGCCAGATGCACGAGATGGCTTGATCGGCGCACCGAGGACCACCCCGTGGTTATCGGGCGCGGCCGATTTGAAAGGGTTGCGCGTAGCCTACAGCCCGAACTTCGGTTACGTGGATGTCGACCCGCAAGTGGCGAAGGTGGTCGCAGAGGCGATTCGAGGCCTGGAACAACTGGGCGCCCATGTCGAGCAGATCGACCCCGGTTTCAGTGACCCGTTGGACGTCTTCAGTACCTTGTGGGCGGCCGGCGCTGCACGTCTGACCGGCGCCATGAGCGAGGCGCAAAGACAGCTGCTGGACCCCGGTCTGTTGCGCATCGCCCAACGCGGCGAACGATTGAGCCTGGGTGACTTCAACGCGGCCCTTGAAGCACGCGCAGCGCTGGTGGCGCGCATGGCCGCGTTCCATGAGCACTACGATGTACTGGTGTCGCCGATGATGCCGATCACCGCGTTCACCGCCGGGCACGACGTGCCACCGGGCTCGGGTTTACAGGAGTGGACCGAGTGGACGCCGTTTACCTATCCCTTCAACCTCACGCAGCAACCCGCGGCATCGGTGCCGTGTGGGTTGGCAGCGAACGGCTTGCCGGTGGGATTGCATGTAGTAGGCGCGCGGTTTGCCGACGAGCAGGTGTTGCGGGTGTGCCACGCCTACGCGAAGGCCTTCCCGACCCAGCACCTCCAAGCCCCACAAACCCCAACCTGAAATGCACTCCCTTGGAGCTGCCTTTGATCCAACCACTCAGGCCGGCTGTCAGGCCGCCGTGCTCTTGCTTTTGATCTTGATCTTAGGCGCCCCGTCAAACACGCTGGCCGGAATTCGACAGGGATTTGGGGGGTAAACCGGCAGGGATGCCGGTTTAGCCGCCCCGCGCCATGGATGGCGCGTGGCGGCGGCCCCCCAAATACCTGTCGGATTACGGGCACACCGAGCCTAGCCGAGGTGCCGAGTGTTGGGGCAAGAGCGTTTTGCTTACTTTTGCGCTCTATCAAAAGTGAGCCGCCGTAAGGGCGGAACCAATAGCAGCCGTTACCTAGATAACGGATATGTACTCCGTCTGATCCAACATCCTGGTCGCCTGTCAGGCCGCCTTCGCAGGCAAGCCAGCTCCCACACTTGGATCGCGGGGCTACAGTTAGATAGCCGTCGCCAGCCGGAGGGATAAGCCCCCTCCCACAGTTTCGACCGCATTCCATTACACTGTCCCCCATTCATTCCCAGGGGGCTTCATGGACATCGAACTGGCACGCACCTTCCTCGAAATCACCCGCTGCGGCAGCCTGGCCGCGGCAGCCGAGAAGCTGCACGTCACCCAGACCGCCATTACCGCACGGGTCAAAAGCCTGGAAAGCCAGTTGGGCAGCACGCTGTTTGTGCGCAACCGCGCCGGTGCGCGGTTGACGGCCGATGGCGAAGCCTTCGTGGTGTATGCCAACCAGTTGCTGCAAACCTGGGAGGCGGCGCGGCGCGACTTGCCGCTGCCCGAAGGCTATCGCAACGTGCTGCATATCGGTGGCGAGGTCAGCCTGTGCAACCCATTGATGCTCGGCTGGGCCCAGGTCCTGCGCGAACAGATCCCGGGGCACGCGCTGCGAACCGAGGTGCGCGAAGGCGAATACCTGCTGCGCCAGCTCGAACTGGGTGTGCTGGATGCCGCCCTGGTGTTCCAGCCGCAATACTGGCCGGGGCTGCAGGTGGAGCAGGTGCTGGAAGAGAAATTGATCCTGGTGCAGTTGGCGAGCAAACCGGCCCCATACGTATACATCGACTGGGGCCCGGGCTTTCGCCAGCAACACGATGCCGCGCTGCCCGACAAGGCCCGTGCAGCCTTGAGCTTCAACCTGGGGCCGCTGGCGCTGCAATACATCCTGGAAAATGGCGGTGCCGGCTACTTCCGCACCCGCGTGGTGCAGAGCTACCTGGACAGCGGCGTGATGCAACGCGTGCCCAAGGCGCCGGAGTTCAGCTTCCCGACTTACCTGGTGTATTCACGGGCGCGGGATTCGGCGGTGTTGCAGCAGGCATTGGAACTGCTGCGCGGCGTGGTCAAAGCTGAAAGTGATTGGTCGCAGCGCTGGGACCCACTGATTTGAATCACCGGATACCGCCGCGCATGCTAGCCTGCGAATGTTTCCTTTCGCAGCCTTACCGATGAACAAGAAAAAGTCCGTCACCATCAGCGACATCGCCAAACGGGTCGGCATGACCACCATCACGGTGTCCCGTGCACTGAGCAAACCCGACCTGGTCAAGCCCGCCACCCTGGCGCGCATCCTCGAAGTGGCGCGGGAGCTGGACTATGTGCCCAACGCCTTCGCGCGCGGGCTCAAGCGCAGTGAGAGCCTGATCATCGGCGTGATCACCGCGTCAGTGGACAACCCGTTCTACAGCGAAATGATCAAGGCGATTTCCCGCGAGGCCAAAAAGCATGGCTACACCATCATGCTGGTGGACACCGACGAACTCGAAGAGCTGGAAAGCAAAGCCGTGGACACCCTGTTGGGCTACCGCGTGGCAGGGATCATCCTGTCGCCGGTCTCGGATGAGCCGAGTTATCAGCCCGATTACCTGGAGCGCCTGGGCAACGGCAAAACCCCGGTGGTGCTGCTCGACCGTACGATCCACGACAGCCCGTTCAGCCGCGTGGTGCTCGACAATTATCACAGCGGCATCCAGGCCGCGCACTACCTGCTGCGCCAGACGCCCAACCTCAAGCGCCTGCTGGTGCTGACCGGCCCCGAGCACTCACGCATCACGGTGGAGCGCCTCAAAGGCCTGCGCGAAGTCCTGGCCGAACACCCCGAGGTGCAGGTCGAAGTGCAGGCCGGCGACTACACGCTGATGCCGTCCTACCTGCACACCCTCGACTACCTGGCCGAACACTCGGCGCCGGACGCGATCATGGGGTTCAACCAACTGATCACCCTCGGCGCGTTGCGCGCGTTGCGCATGCACAACATTGCCCATGACAGCCTGACCATCTGCGGCATCGACCGCCTGCCCTTCGCCGATATCTTCGGCGTACCCATCGCTTGCGTGGCCCATGACGCCTCCCTGGCCGGCAGCAGTGCGGTACGCCTGCTGCTCGACCGCCTGGAAGACCCGTTCAAGCCACGGGACAAGGTGGTGATCGCAGGTCAGTTGGAAAACGGCTAGCGGCTGGTGTAGCCGCCGTCGATGGGCAGGCTGACGCCGCTGATCATGCTGGCGGCGTCGCTGAGCAGGAACAGCACCGGTAACGCCACTTCTGCCGTTTCAGCGAAACGCCCCAAGGGAATCGCCGCCAGTGCCGGGTCGCGCTTGGCCGGGTCGGACCAGGCCATGGTCGCCATCGGCGTAAGCGTCACGGTAGGGTTGACGCTGTTGACGCGAATGCCGAAGCGGCCCCATTCGGCACATTGCACGCGGGTGATCGCATCCAGCGCGGCCTTGGAGGCGCAGTAGCCGAGGTGATCGTCCAGGGCCACCAACGAGGCCTGGCTTGAGACGTTGACGATGCTGCCGGCGATCTTCGCTTCGATCATTTTTGCAGCCACCCGGCTGGCCACCTGAGCGGCGGCACGGGCGTTGACGTTCATCACTTGGTCGAACGCGTCGGCGCTGATCGCGGCGGCGGGTTCCAGTCGCGAGATACCCGCGCAGTTGACCAGGCCGTGGAGTGGTGGCAGGTCGTGCAGAGCTTTGTCGAGGGCGGCGCTGTCGGCAATGTCCAGGCACAGAGTGTGACAG
>NZ_JBOICG010000352.1:0-5809 GCF_050739995.1 Pseudomonas sp.
CTGACCTCGACGTTGGTCTGCTCCGTCACGCTGGACAGCGATTGCGCCGAAGAAGCCAATTGCTCTATACCCGCCTGCAGCCCGCTGACCATCTGACTCAAGCCATTGCCCATCTGCTGCATGGCCAACATCAGTTGACCGATTTCATCACGGCGACTGACCTCCATGCGCCCACTCAGGTCACCCGAGGCAATCTGCTGGGCCACGGCAATCGCGCTGCGAAGCGGGGTTACAATCAGGCGCGTAATGACCCAGGCCGCAATCAACCCCACCAACAACGCCAAGGCCGAAGAACCGATAATCAGCAGTGTGCTTTTCTTCAATTGCTCTTGCATCGACTGGTCTTCGACGGAATAGGCCTGGTTGACCCGGCTAACCACTTGATCAGCCCTGTCATGCAACTGCTGATAGACCCGCTTTTCCTGGGCCAGCAGACCCGTGTATTCGCCGAGCTTTTCGCTGAACGAGGCGATATGTCCGGAGACTTCGTTGAGCACGGTCTGATAACCCGCGTCCTTGACTGACGTTTTCAGCTGTTCGACCTGAGCCAGAGCCTGGTCCGCCTGTTCGATCTTGCCTTGCTCGGCAGTGTCGGCATCGGCCTTGCGGCTCTGGTCCAGGCGCACCCGCGCTTCGTTCATGGCTTGCAACATCAACTTGGACACCTGGCTGACCTGCCCTGCCTGTTCGATAAACTCGGCGCCCTCCTTGCCCTGGCTTTCCTTGAGGCCATAGGCACCGTCGTCTGCCAGACCGGCCTGCAACACGTCGAGGTTGTTGGCGACACTGGAGACCGACCAACTGGCCATTTCCAGGGCCAGGTCCTTGGTCTGATTCAACTCGACAAACTCGTCAAACGCCTTGCGATACGCGGCCAGCGCCTGCTCGACCTCGGTCATTACCGGTACATTGGCGGCATCCCCTGCCTTGAGGCCCGCGGCCAAGGCCGCCAAGGCGTCGACGCTTGCATGCAGGGCATCGACCGCCTTGTGGTCGGCATGCAACGCGTAGTCCTGCTCGATCAGGCGCACCTTGAGCAAGCCGCTGTTGAGCGAAGACATTGCCTTGAGGCCCTCGAAACGCTGGCCAACGGTTTGCAGGGACCACACGCCAATTGCCGCCACGATCGCGGTCAGCAATAGCACCAAGGTGAAACCCAAGCCCAGTTTTTTCGCCATACCGAGGTTGGCGAAACGTCGTTGCACGGCCGAAATCATTGCACTTGAGTCCTCTTGCAATGGCAGATGCCATCAAGCGTGGTTTCCATGCAGCGAGATTCGCAACCGTGCGCCACTGATACAAGATGCTGGCGCCGGAATAATGGCAAAAAGCTACATGCCCGTCGTTTTCAGGATGGTCGAGGTCGATCTGGCAGGGCCCATGGCACGGAACAATGCCAGTGCGCGTTGATCAGCAGCATAGGCCACATTGATCCGCAGCCAATCACTATGTTCACCGCCTGGGTTGAACAACGCTCCCGGCGACAGCAGTACGCTGAGTCGGCGTGCGCACGCCTGCAGACGGGAATGATCCGTCGCGCCCGGCCGTGCCCACAGGAACATACCGCCGGACGGCACGGCAAACACCTGCCATTCTTCGTCTTCCAATACCTGCAAGGTGTCGGCCATCTGTGTATTCAGGCGCTTGCGCAGACGTTGCACCCACTTGCGATACGTACCGTTGGCCAACAGCGTGGCAACCACCGCTTCGGCAAAACGCGAAGTGCCGATGCCCGTCAGGGTCTTGAGGCTGGCCAATTGTGCGATGACCGCAGTGCTGGCACTGAGGTAGCCCACTCGCAGGGCGCTGCTCAGGGTCTTGGAGAAGCTTGAAACGTAGATCACCCGGTCATCGTGGGGCAGTGCTGCTAGCCGCGTGCAGTTGGCGTGCTGCAAGTCACCGAAGATATCTTCCTCGATGATCAGAAAATCCTCGCTGTGCGCCAATTCCAGCAAACGCTCGGCAACGCCCTGACACAGGCTGGTGCCGGTGGGGTTGTGATACAGGCTGTTGATGAACAGGCATTTGGGCCGATGGTTGCGCAGCAGCGCTTCGAGTGCCGGGATATCCGGGCCGCCATGGGTGCGCGGCACCTGCAGCAGCATGACACCATGGAATGCCAGCTGACGATAGAGGTTGCCATAGCCCGGCGTCTCGACCACCACCGTATCGCCGGCCTTCAACAAGGTACGGATGAGCAAGTCCTGGGCATGGCTGGCACCATTGGTGGTCAGGATACGGTCGAGGCTAGTGGCAATCTTGATGCGAGTCAGCCGCTTGAACAGTTGCTCACGCAGCGCCAGCAGCCCCAGGGGCGGGCTGTAGCTGAACAGGCCCTGGGTGTCGGTACGGCTGACCTCGCGTACCGCATAGCTGATGTCATCGCTTTCGCGCCAGGTGTCCGGCAACCAGCCACACCCCAGTTTCAACTCACCCAACGGGCCATCCGTGAAGGCGGCCCAGCCCTGCTCAGCACCTTCATACCAATGGTTTTCATGGGATGTTGGAGGCTGGGCCACTACAAACCCCGAGCCCTGCTTCGAGGCCAACACCCCCTGGGCCACCAACCGATCGAACGCTTCAACCACGTTGGACTGACTCAGCAGATTATCGAGGGCCAACTGGCGGATGGAGGGCAGACGAGTTCCGGGCGTCATCCCGCCCTTGCGAATCCATTCCGTCACCGCACTGACGATTTGCTGCACCACCGGTACAAGGGCTTGTCGATCGATCCCTAAATCCATGCGCCACTCACTCCAACTGTCTGTTATTCAACCAAAACAGTTAAGCACAGAAGCCCTCTACGCCTCGTCACGCATTTTTATTAAAGTATTGATTTTATTGACTTATTTACCTTGTGACACACATTCAATCCAGGCCATTTGCCAGCTCCGGAAAAACCTCACACCCCAGCAAAACTTTTCGAATGGAGACCGGCGTGGATTCCTAGATTGCAGTTGCGCCACCGTCTACGGCCAACGCCTGGCCCGTGGTGAACGCAGCGCCGTCACTGCACAGGTACAACACCGCGCTGGCGATTTCCTCGACCTTGCCAATACGCCCGACCGGATGCATGGCGGCGGCAAATTCTGCCTTGCGGGGGTCCGCTTCGTAGGCGCGACGGAACATGTCGGTATCGATCACGGCCGGGCACACCGCGTTGACGCGGATTTTCTTTTTCGCGTATTCGATTGCAGCCGACTTGGTCAGACCGATGACCGCATGCTTGGACGCGGCATAAATGCTCATCTTCGGCGCCGCTCCCAACCCCGCGACCGAGGCGGTGTTGACGATCGCTCCGCCGCCCTGGGCCAGCAGCAACGGTAATTGGTGCTTCATGCACAGCCACACACCCTTGACGTTGACACCCATGATGGCGTCGAACTCATCCAGGCTGCCATCCGCCAGCTTGCCCTTCTCGATCTCGATCCCGGCGTTATTAAAGGCATAATCCAGACGACCATAGGCAGCGACGGTCTGCGCCATCAACGCCTGCACATCGGCTTCCAGAGTGACGTTGCAACGCACGAACAGCGCCTCGCCACCGGCTTGGCGGATCAACGCAACGGTACCCTCACCGCCGCCCACGTCGAGGTCCGCGACCACTACTTTCAGGCCTTCGGCGGCGAACGCCAGCGCGGTGGCGCGACCAATACCGGCAGCGGCGCCGGTCACCAGGGCGACCTGGCCGGAAAACGTCATGCTCATGGGGGATGTCCTTTGGAAGAAATAGCCGTGGGTCGAGTCTAGCCAACGCCATGGGCAGCACGTCAGCACTATCAGAAGGCCGGTTGGCGCTGCATGAATCACAGTGATAAAGCGCCCAGACTCACTATCAGCCAGGCCTATCGCCGGGCATTCGCGTCGTTCGGACAACCTTGCTCACTGGCCCTCAAGGGTCTATCACTCAAGATTCACTTCTAAAGAGTCCTTGCCATGACTGCCCAGACCAACCGCCAATTCCTGCTCGCCAAACGTCCAGTCGGGGCGGCCACGCGGGAGACCTTTACCTATCAGGAAGTGCCGGTAGGTACGCCTGGGGATGGCCAAGTGCTGGTGCGCAATGAATATCTATCCCTGGACCCGGCGATGCGTGGCTGGATGAATGAAGGCAAGTCCTACATTCCGCCGGTCGGCATCGGTGAGGTGATGCGCGCACTGGGCGTGGGCAAGGTGATTGCATCTAACAATCCGAATTTCGCGGTAGGGGACTACGTAAATGGCGCCTTGGGAGTGCAGGATTACTTCCTCGGCGAACCGCGTGGTTTCTACAAAGTCGATCCCAAGCTGGCTCCCCTGCCCCGCTACCTGTCGGCCCTCGGCATGACCGGGATGACCGCCTACTTCGCGCTACTGGACACTGGTGCGCCCAAGGCTGGCGAAACCGTGGTGATCTCTGGCGCCGCTGGAGCGGTGGGCAGCATTGCCGGGCAGATTGCCAAACTCAAAGGCTGCCGCGTGGTGGGCATTGCCGGTGGGGCCGACAAGTGCAAATTCCTGGTGGATGAATTGGGTTTCGACGCGGCCATCGACTACAAGAACGAAGACGTACCCGCCGCCCTCAAGCGCGAGTGTCCCAAAGGTGTGGACGTGTACTTCGATAACGTCGGCGGCGATATTCTCGACGCGGTGCTCAGCCGCTTGGCATTGAAGGCACGTGTGGTGATCTGCGGTGCAATCAGCCAGTACAACAACAAAGAGGCCGTGAAAGGCCCAGCCAACTATTTGTCGCTGCTGGTCAATCGCGCACGCATGGAAGGCTTTGTGGTGATGGACCACGCGGCCAACTTTGCCAAGGCCGGACAGGAAATGGCTGGCTGGATGGCCCAGGGCAAGCTCAAGAGCAAAGAAGATATCGTGGAGGGACTGGAGACGTTCCCGGAGACGCTGATGAAGCTGTTCAACGGTGAGAACTTTGGGAAATTGGTGCTGAAAGTCAGCTGACGCTACATAGATCTAAATGTGGAAGGGGGCTTGCCCCCTCCCACATTCAAAGCTGTGTTTAGCTCTGGTATCAGGCGATCTCGGCGACCACAGCTGCCAGCGCCTTCGCCGGATCAGCCGCCTGGCTGATCGGGCGACCGATCACCAGGTAGTCCGAACCCGCATCCAGGGCCTGACGGGGGGTCAGGATACGGCGCTGGTCATCCTGGGCACTGCCCGCCGGGCGAATACCCGGGGTCACCAGTTGCAGCGATGGGTGCGCGGTCTTCAGGGCCTGGGCTTCCAGCGCCGAGCAGACCAGACCATCCAGGCCGGCCTTCTGCGCCAAGGCCGCCAGGCGCAGCACCTGCTCCTGAGGCTCGATATCCAGGCCGATGCCGGCCAGGTCTTCGCGCTCCATGCTGGTCAGCACGGTCACACCGATCAACAGCGGTTTGGGGCCGCTGCGCTGTTCCAGCACTTCACGGCAGGCACTCATCATGCGTAGACCGCCGGAGCAGTGCACATTGACCATCCATACGCCCATTTCCGCCGCGGCTTTCACCGCCATGGCGGTGGTGTTGGGAATATCGTGGAATTTCAGGTCGAGGAACACTTCGAAGCCTTTGTCACGCAGTGTGCCGACAATTTCTGCGGCGCAACTGGTGAACAGTTCCTTGCCGACCTTGACCCGGCAAAGCTTCGGGTCCAACTGGTCAGCCAGCTTCAGTGCGGCGTCACGAGTGGGGTAATCCAGGGCGACGATGATAGGAGTCTGGCAGACGGACATTGGAATGGGCTCTCAGGCAAGTCGAAATCGGCGCGGATTGTAGCGCAAGCAGCGCCGTTGCGGGATCCGATGATCGGTAAATACTGTTCAACTGCC
>NZ_JBOICG010000353.1:0-5451 GCF_050739995.1 Pseudomonas sp.
CCAAGGGACTGCTGTAAACGCCAACGCCGGATGTGTGCGTGATTGCCACTTAGCAATACGTCGGGAACACGCTGATCCACATACACCTCCGGACGGGTGTAGTGCGGGCAATCCAGCAAACCATCCGTGAAGGAATCTTCCTCCGCGGAGTCCGCATGCCCTAAAGCTCCGGGCAGCAGTCGTGTAACCGCATCTATCAGGACCATCGCCGGCAGCTCGCCGCCAGACAAGACATAGTCCCCAATCGACCACTCTTCATCGACATGAGCTTCAATAAAACGCTCGTCAATGCCTTCATAACGACCGGCAATCAGGATCAGTGCTTCCTCATTCGCCATGTCGCGCACCGCAGCCTGTTTCAGCTGACGGCCTTGAGGGGACAGGTAAATTACCTTCGCCTTCTCCCCGGCGGCTGCCTTGGCCTGAACCAACGCGTCTTCCAGGGGCTTGATCTTCATCACCATGCCCGGGCCACCGCCAAATGGGCGATCGTCCACAGTGTGATGTCGATCCGTCGTGTAGTCTCGCGGGTTCCAACAGGTGAGCTGCAACAGCCCCTGTTTCACCGCCCGACTGGTGATGCCGTACTCGCTGATGGCGGAAAACATCTCGGGAAACAAACTGATCACTTCAATGCGCAAATTAGCCACGCTTAGAAGTCCGCGTCCCATTCCACCTTCATCTCGCCCGCGGCCAGATCGACAGCCAACACGCATTGCTCGGTATACGGCAACAGGCGTTCGCGATCATCCAGGCTGCCAGCGCAAGGCTTGACCACCATTACATCATTGGCGCCGGTTTCCAGAAGATGATCGATTTTCCCGAGCAATTGCCCCAGTTGATCGATAACCTTCAGACCTTCCAGCTGGTACCAGTAGTACTCGCCGTCGGTCAATTCAGGGAACAGGTTGCGCGGCACACAGATCTCATAACCGGCCAGAAGACGAGCTTCTTCACGATCATCAAGACCCTTGAGCTTTGCGACCAGGAACTTATCGCTCCCGCGTCCACTGACCAGCTCGACCTGTTTCACACTACCTTCGCGCTTGAGCGTCCAGGTCTTGTACTGCAACAGGTTTTCAGTCGGATCAGTAAAGGAATACACCTTCACTTCGCCGCGAACGCCATGAACAGAGTAAATCTTGCCGATAACGATCAAATCATCAGCAACAGCTGGCGTCGCGTTCATATTGCTCAGGCTGCGGCCTTAGCCGAGTCTTTCAGCAGCTGAGCAACACGCTCAGATGGTTGTGCACCAACGCTCAGCCAGTAGGCTACGCGCTCTTGGTTCACGGACAGACGAACTTCTTGACCACGAGCGATCGGGTTGAAGAAGCCAACTTGTTCCTTGTGAGAGCCGTCACGTGGGTTGCGGCTGTCAGTTACGGTCAAGTGGTAAAACGGGCGCTTTTTGGAGCCGCCAAGGGCAAGACGGATTGTTAGCATGTGAACATCGTTCCTGTAGTCGGTGCTGCAAATCTAAATGCACAGCGGGCATAGGTGCCCGAAAGGCCGCATATTCTAAGGAATATCCGGACTTTTGCAAATGTCTTTTTCTGGCGCCTATCGGCGTGCCATTCAGATCTGCTATAGAGCCGTCGGTTAAAACGGCGAGTCAGCTCCCGCCAACGGCGGGTTTGCTGGAGATCCCACGTCCCTGTGGGTCGGAGCAGGAGCTGGGCTCCCGCTCGAATACTTTACATTTTCGGCATGCCGCCGCCGGGCAACATACCGCCCATGCCGCGCATCATCTTGGCCATGCCGCCTTTGGCAGAGAACTTCTTCATCATCTTCTGCATCTGCTTGTGCTGCTTGATCAAGCGACCAATGTCCTGCACCTGGGTGCCGGAACCCATGGCGATCCGACGCTTGCGCGAACCGCTGATCAGCTCAGGGTCGCGGCGCTCGGCCGGGGTCATGGAGTTAATGATGGCTTCCATCTGCTTGAACTGTTTCTCTGCCGCGCCCTGGGCATTGCCCATCTGCGCCAGGTTCACACCGCCGATGTTCGGCAGCTTGTCCATCAGGCCGCCGAGGCCGCCCATGTTCTTCATCTGTTGCAACTGGTCGCGGAAGTCTTCGAGGTCGAAGCCCTTGCCCTTCTTCAGTTTCTTGGCCAGCTTGTCGGCCTTGTCTTTGTCGAGGGTGGCTTCGGCCTGCTCGATCAAGCTGAGCACGTCGCCCATGCCGAGGATGCGCGAGGCGATACGCTCCGGATGGAATGGCTCGAGCGCTTCGCTCTTCTCACCCATACCGATGAACTTGATCGGCTTGCCGGTGATGGCACGTACCGACAGTGCAGCACCGCCACGGGCGTCGCCGTCGACCTTGGTCAAAATCACACCGGTCAGCGGCAGTGCGTCACCAAACGCCTTGGCGGTGTTGGCCGCGTCCTGGCCGGTCATGGCATCGACCACGAACAGCGTCTCGACCGGGTTGATCGCGGCATGCAGCGCCTTGATCTCGCCCATCATCTCTTCGTCGATGTGCAGGCGACCGGCGGTATCGACGATGACCACGTCGATGAATTTGAGTTTTGCTTCTTTAATAGCCGCGTTGGCGATGTCGACCGGCTTCTGGCTCAAGTCGGACGGGAAGAAGGTCACGCCCACTTCGCCCGCCAGCATTTCCAACTGCTTGATAGCGGCCGGACGGTAGACGTCAGCCGACACCACCATCACAGACTTCTTCTTGCGCTCTTTAAGGAAGCGCGCCAGCTTGCCGGCGGTGGTGGTTTTACCCGCACCTTGCAGACCGGCCATCAGCACAACGGCCGGAGGCACGGCGCTGAGATTCAAGTCTTCGTTGGCCGCGCCCATCAGGCTTTCGAGTTCGGCCTGGACGATCTTCACAAAGGCCTGGCCCGGGGTCAGGCTGCGGGACACTTCGGTGCCCACCGCACGCTCTTTGACCGAGTTGACGAAGTCCTTGACCACAGGCAAGGCCACGTCGGCTTCCAGCAACGCCATGCGCACTTCACGCAGGGTGTCTTTAATATTGTCCTCGGTCAGCTTGGCCTTGCCGGTAACGTGGCGCAGCGTCTGCGAGAGACGGTCAGTCAGATTTTCAAACATGCGCGATCCTTTCAGGCCCTATTCATCGAAGTGAAGTGATAGACCGAGGTAATGGCGGCCCAGGCTGTGGTAAATCGCTATTAGAAACAGCGCTCGGCGAGCCTGCGGCGTGGGCAGGTCGCGGATTATAGCGAAGACTGCGCCCGTGCACACCCGCTGTCTGGCCCGGGAGTCTTTCGTGGAACGCGGGGGTATGCCAAACTCAACGCCTTTCGGGCTTGTCTATCAGGATTTATGGTCCCCTTGTCACCCAGTTTGCTACCCAGCCTCGCCGCCGCCATCTTGTATGCCGCTGCGACCCTCTATCAGGGCACTCGTCTGGCCCAAGGCACTAAAGCGGACAAACGTCTGCTAGTAGGCCTTGGCGTCCTGGCTCTGCTGGCCCATGCCACGAGCCTGTTCACCCACCTGATGACTCCGGTCGGCCTGGGCCTGGACTTTTTCAGCGCCGCCAGCCTGATCGCCGCTGCCGTGATCGCGCTGACCCTGCTCGCCTGCTACCGCATTCCGGTCGAGAACCTGCTGGTGCTGTTGTTCCCACTGGGAATGCTGACAGTGTTGCTGTCGCACTTCACCCCGACCGGCACGGTTCAGGTCATTGATGAAGAACCCGGCATCCTGGCCCATATCCTGTTGTCGATCCTGGCCTACGGCATGTTCACCATTGCGGTGTTCCAAGCCTTGCTCCTGCTGCTGCAGGACCACCAGCTCAAGAACAAACACCCCTCCGGGCTGATCAAGAACTTCCCGCCACTGCAAACCATGGAAAGCCTGCTGTTCGGGTTCCTGTGGGCCGGCTGGACACTGCTGTCGCTGTCGCTGATTTCCGGCTGGCTGTTCGTTGAAAACCTGTTCGCCCAGCACCTGGTGCATAAAACCCTGCTGGCGTGCCTGGCCTGGGTGGTGTTCAGCGTGTTGCTGTGGGGGCGCAACCGCCTCGGCTGGCGTGGGCACAAGGCGATCCGCTGGACCCTGGCTGGTTTCTGCTTGCTGATGCTGGCCTATTTCGGCAGCAAGCTGGTTCGCGAATACATCCTGCATATCTGACGGGCAGCAAAAATGGACAACTTGCCCTTAGGGCCGATGCTCGCGGTAATCGCCCTGCTGATTCTATGGGCGGCGCTGTTTACCGCCATCGAGGCCGCACAGCAGCACCTGCTGGCCCTGCGTCCCGGCACACGCCAGGGTGACAAGGCCGCAGCCCGCCTGAACTTCCCGCGCAATAGCTTGATCCTGTGCAACAGCCTGTGCCGCGCTGGCGTGGTGATTCTCTGCACCTTGCTCGCCATCTACGCCTGGGCACAGAACGGCCCCTGGCTCGGCGGGCTGATTTCCTGCGCCCTGCTGCTGATACTTGCCGACTACCTGCCTCGCGCCCTTGCCACCCGCCACCCGCAAGCGGTACTGGGGTTCGGCAATGCGTTGTTGGGCGTACCACTGAAAATCCTTTACCCCCTGGCCTGGCTGCTCAATGGCACCAGCCTGTTGCTGGTGCGCCCATTCGCGCGCAAATCCGGCGTGGTGAAAAAGAGCGACGAGCCGCTGCCCGAGCATGACGACGAGCCGGAACCTGAAGCCGACGAAGGCCGTACGCCAGGCATGCCGGGTATCCACGCACTGGACAACATCACGGTCAACGACATCCTGGTGCCACGCAGCGAAGTGGATGGCATCAACCTGGATGACTCCACCGAAGAGATCATCGAGCAACTGCGCACCTCCCAGCGCACCCGCCTGCCGGTATTCCACAGCGACATCAACCAGGTCGAGGCCGTGCTCAACACGCGGCAGATCCAGCACCTGTTGCCCGATGCCAGCCTGACCAAAGAAACCTTGCTCGCCGCCTGCCACGAGCCTTACTTCGTTCCGGAAAGCACGCCCCTGCAATTGCAGTTGCTGAACTTCCACAAGCAGCAACGCCGCCTGGGCATGGTAGTGGACGAATACGGCGAAGTACTGGGTATTGTCACCCTGGAAGATATCCTCGAAGAGATCGTCGGCGAATTCGAAAGCGAGCAAAGTGCGGACAACCCGCACATCGAAGCGCAAACCGACGGGCGCTACATCATCGACGGCGCCGCCTCGATCCGCGAGCTGAACAAAAGCCTGGGCTGGCACCTGCCCAGCGATGGCCCCAAGACGCTCAACGGGTTGGTGACTGAAGCGCTGGAGACCATTCCCGATTGCGCGGTGTGCCTGAAGATCGGCCGCTATCGCCTGGAAATCCTCGAAACCGAGGACAACCGCGTCAGCAAGGTGCTGATCTGGCACACCAGCCGCATGCCAGTCGCTGCATAACCCTCTGACAAAACTCAATCCAATGTGGGAGCGGGCTTGCCCGCGAAAGCGGTGGGTCAGTCGCCTTACTCAGTGACTG
>NZ_JBOICG010000354.1:0-2406 GCF_050739995.1 Pseudomonas sp.
ATCTGGGTCAGCCCGGGCATCTGGCCGAACTGGCGCTCAAGGGGCGCGGTGACCGCGCTGGTCATCACGTCCGGGCTCGCGCCAGGGTACAGGGTCATCACCCGGATGGTCGGGTAATCCACCTGGGGCAACGCCGATACCGGCAACAACCGATAAGCAATAATGCCGGCCAAGACAATGGCCAGCATGCTCAGGGTGGTGGCAACCGGGCGAAGGATAAACAGCCGCGACAGGTTCATGAACCGACCTTTTGCGCCTTGCCGGCGTCAGCGCCGGTTTTCTCTTCTGCCGCAGGCTTGCCTTGCAAGTGCTCGGTCGGGGTCGTCAAGACTTCGCTGCTGTCGTTGACCACTTCGATTTCGCTGCCGTCCTTCAGGCGGTCGGTGCCTTCCAGTACCACGCGGTCACCGGCTACCAGGCCTTCCTTGATGACCGTGTTGTCGCCATCGGAATCGCCGACCACCAAGGGCTGCATCTTGACCTTCTTGTCACCGTCGAGCTTGTAGACGAAGGTACCGTTATTGCCGAACTGGATCGCGGCGGACGGTGCCAACACTACGTTGTGCAGGGTGTCGGCCAGCAGGTGCACGTTGACGAACTGGTTGGGGAACAGCGCCTGGTCCTTGTTATCGAAACGTCCCTTGAATTTCAGGGTGCCGGTGGTGACGTCGATCTGGTTGTCCAGGCTCTGCAAGACGCCGACCGCCTGCTTTTTCACATCGCCACGGTCCCAGGCTTCCACGGGCAGCTTGTTACCGGTGTGGTAACGGGCCAGGACGGTGTCGAGGGTGTTTTCCGGCAAGGTGAAGACCACGCTGATCGGCTGGGTCTGGGTGATCACCGCGAGGAAGGTGGTGTCATTGGCCGCCACCAGGTTGCCCACGTCGACCTGACGCAAACCTACTCGGCCACTGATGGGGGCGCGGATCTTGGTGAATTCGAGGTTGAGTTTGGCGTCGTCCACCGCGCCCTGGTTGGTCTTGACCGTGCCCTGGTATTGCAGCACCAGCGCTTCGGCGGTGTCCAGGGTCTGCTTGGCGATACTGTCCTGAGCATACAGGTCACGATAACGCTGCACGTCGACCTGGGCGTTTTTCAGCTGGGCCTGGTTCTGCAACAGCGTGCCCTGGGCCTGGAGCAAGGCGTTCTGGTAGCTGCGCGGGTCGATTTCCGCCAGCAAGTCACCGGCCTTGACCATCTGCCCTTCTTCGAAGGCGATCCTCACCAGCTCACCGCCCACCCGGCTGCGTACATTAATGGTATTGAGCGCAGTCACCGTGCCCAATGCCTTGTAGTACACCGGGAATTCCCCCTCCACCGCCGGCGCCACACGCACCGGAATCGGGCCGGTGGAGCCACCAAAACCCGGGCGCATCATCCCCGACTTGCCGGCACGGCCTTCCGGCTTTTGTGCAGCGGCGTCCTTGTGGCTGCCAGGCCAGAATTTCCAGCACAGGCCGGCGATAACCAGCAGCACAAGCAGGCCGAACAGCCAGCGGCGGGACTTACGGGGGGAGGATTGCATGGATTGATCAACCATTGGGCGCGAGAGCTTCTTCTTTGGGAGGCTGAAAGATAAGCACTGGGGCGCATTAAGAAAAGCGCCTTTACCGGCTATTTACCTTGGACTTACAACTTTTAACTTCTGATCTTAGTCTGCTCGCTATTTCGCTAAGCATTTGAGGCACAAATAAAAACGGCCTGGACTAGGCCAGGCCGCAAGCATGCATTACGCGTGTTACTGCAAAACGACAGTAATGCGCAGAAACAGTTACTTCAAAACAGCCAGGGCTGCTTCGTAGTTCGGCTCGTGGCCGATTTCGGAAACCAGTTCGCTGTGCAGCACTTTGTCGTTTTCATCCAGCACCACGACGGCGCGGGCGGTCAAGCTGCGCAGCGGGCCATCAACGATGTTCACGCCGTAGTCTTCGGAGAACGCCGCGCTGCGGAAGTCCGACAGGTTCTTCACGTTTTCCAGGCCTTCGGAACCACAGAAGCGCGCCTGGGCGAATGGCAGGTCCGAAGAGATGCACAGTACAACGGTGTTGGCCACATCGTTGGCCTGGGCGTTGAACTTGCGCACCGACGTGGCGCAAGTCGGGGTGTCGACGCTTGGGAAGATGTTCAGCACTTTGCGCTTGCCGGCAAAGGTCGCCAAGGTAGCGTCAGACAGGTCACCGGCAGTCAGGGTGAAGTCTGGAGCCTGGGAGCCGACTTGTGGCAATTCGCCTTCAACTTGGACAGGGTTACCGCGAAGGGTGACTTGAGCCATGAACAGAATCCTTATGCTGGGTTTGATTAAACGAATTCGAGAGGCAGGAGTTAACCACAAAGTGCCGTCGCTACCTACCGCCGAACACAAATTGTCATGCCACGCGGTTGTGGTTTAATTGCGCGCTTTTTGCC
>NZ_JBOICG010000355.1:0-8842 GCF_050739995.1 Pseudomonas sp.
CGGGCACACCGAGCGTGAGCGAGGTGCCGAGTGTTGGGGCAAGAGCGTTTTGCTTACTTTTGCGCTTTTCAAAAGTGAGCCGCTGTAAGAGCGGAACCCTAAGTCGCCGTTACCTAAATAACGGATATGCCCCCAACCCCAAAAGCCCCAGAAAATTGCCCCCCTCTCAATCCCAAATGAAGCTTTCATGACAAAAGTTCGGTAGCCCGCACCCACTCCCGTCTTGCCTATGTAACGCGCTGGAGGCGATCAAAAGTCCCCTCCAAAGCCGTCAGCAGGACGCCAGGAGTGGGGCACATGGGAACTATGGAACGTTACTCGAAAGTCGGCATGCAGGAGCTCGATCAGCGCCTGTCGAAGATCGTCGAAGCCGCGCGCAAGAAGCCGGTTTCGGTGTACCGCTACGGCGCGCCGTGGGTGTGGATCGTCTCCCAGGACGATTGGCAGGGCGCCTTGAAGGAAGTCTCCAGCTATATCCCCGCCGGCCATTCTCTGGTGTTGCTGCGCCCGCAGATCGACGAAGTGCTCGACCAGCACCGCGATCTGCTCCAGGCCGAGCCGGGCATGCTGATTGCGCCACACACCGTGGTGCACATCCTGCTGCTGCAACTGCTGTATTCGGTACCCAGCGAGCAGCAACTGCATGAACAGCTCAATTACAACCTGCTGTTCCGCTGGTTCGTCGGCCTTGACCTGAACCAGAGGGTGTGGGGCATCCAGGCCCTGCAGCGTGACATCGCCACGTTGCTCAACAACCCGCGTGCGGTGCAACTCATCCAGAAAATCATCGGTGAAGTGTTTTGTGGCGCCTTGCTGCACATGCCGGAGTTCTCGTTGAACTTCGCCTTGTTGCACACCTGGCTGGCCCGGCACAGCCATCTTTCGACCACCAGCAATTGAACAGGCCGAACGCCGTGCAATCGGCGAAGGCGCACAACTTTTTTAGACAACTCTTTTTTAGACAACCGGGGGGCGGTGTGGAGCATCTGTTCAAGTCAACGCTGGCGCTGTGCCTGACGCTGGGGGCCTTGGCTCAACCCGCGTTGGCCGAGGAAGAGGGCGCGGCACGCCGGGTAGACGTCAACGAGTACTTCGTGCGCGGCAATACCGTGCTCGATGCGGCCGCCATCGAGGAAGCGGTGTACCCGTTCCTCGGCCCGCAAAAGACCCTCGGTGATATCGAAGGCGCCCGTGACGCGCTGCAGAAAATCTATCAGGCTCGTGGCTACCAGTCGGTGTTTGTCGAACTGCCCGAGCAGAAAGTCGATGATGGCATCGTCTATCTGCAAGTCAGTGAAACCAAGGTCGGCCGGGTACGGGTGGTGGGTGCCAAACACTATTCGCCGGTGGAAATCCGTGAAGAGGTGCCGGCGCTCAAGGAGGGTGCAGTACCCGATTTCGCCAGCGTGCAAACCCAACTGGCTGGGCTTAACCGTGGCGTGGGACGGCAGGTGACGCCGCTGGTACGCGAAGGGCAGCGCCCGGGCACCATGGATGTCGACTTGCAGGTAGAAGACCAGAACCCCTGGCACGCCAGCATCGGCCTGAACAACGACTACAGCGCCGACACCAAGGAGCTGCGCTCGGTGGCGACCGTGGGTTACGACAACCTCTGGCAACTGGGCCACAGCATTTCCCTGACCTACTTCACAGCCCCCGAGGACAGCAGTAATGCCAAGGTCTGGTCAGGCTCTTATAGCGCCCCATTGAATGATCGCTGGACCTTGCAATTCTCGGGCTACCAGTCCGACAGCAACATCGCCACCATCGGCGGCAGCAACGTGTTGGGCAAGGGCCATTCCTACGGCGTGTCGGCTATTTACAACCTGCCGGCCAGTGACAACTGGGCCAATTCGTTCTCTTTCGGCGTGGACTTCAAGGACTTTGACGAACAGCTGAGGCTGGGCAGCAGCAACGATCAGGTGCCGCTCAAATACGCGCCATTCACCTTCGGCTACAACGGCTATCGCTACAGCGAACAATCCAGCCTGGGCCTGGGATTGAACCTGGTGGTAGGCACCCGCGCGTTCTTCGGCTATGGCAGCGACTCCCAGGAGTTCGAGTACAAGCGCTACAAGGCCAGTCCGAGTTTCGCGGTGCTCAAAGGCGACGCGAATTACACCTACACCTTCGCCAATGATTGGCAGTCGGCGACCAAGGGCGGTTTCCAACTTGCCTCCGGGCCGCTGGTGTCCAACGAACAGTATTCCGCTGGCGGCGCCACCTCGGTGCGCGGTTACCTGGCGGCGGAGCGCACGGGGGACGAGGGCATTCTGTTCTCTCAGGAAATGCGCACGCCGTCCCTGGCCAAGTTTCTCGGCAGCTATGTGCAGGAATGGCGCTTCTACGCGTTCGCCGAAGGTGCGCGCCTGCGCCTTCAAAAACCCCTGGCCGAGCAAGAAGACGAATACAGCCTGGCCAGCGTTGGCCTGGGCACCCGCGCCAGTTTGAGCAAATGGTTATCCGGCAGTCTGGATTGGGGCTACCCGCTGCTCGATGGACCGAACACCCAGAAACAGGATTCGCGGCTGCACTTCAGTGTGCAGGCGACTTTCTGACCTTTTCTTCCGGAGACTTCACCCATGCAACGCCTATTCCTGAGCCTGTTGATCTGCCTGGGCTTCACGCTTCCAGCCACCGCCCATGCCTGGTGGCAGGACGACTGGCACTACCGCAAACAGATCACCGTGGACACTACCGCCCAAGGCGCGGCGATCAACCAGGCCCTGGGCCGTACCGCACTGCTGGTACGCCTGCACACCGGCAACTTCACGTTTGATGGGGTCAAGGATGACGGCGCCGACCTGCGCTTTGTCAGTGCCGATGACAAGACCGTGTTCAACCACCAGATCGAAAGCTTCGACCCTCTGATGGGCATGGCGCTGATCTGGGTCGATGTGCCCAAGGTCGAAGGCGGCCAGCGGCAGGACATCTGGATGTACTACGGCAATCAGAAAGCGCCGTCCACCGCCAACGGCCAACTGACGTTCGACCCGAACTACACCGCGCTGTATCACTTCGACGGCGCCAACGGCACGCCGCCACGGGACACCACCGCCTATGGCAACACCGCCGTGAATGCCACCGGCGCCAGCATCGATGGCGTGATCGGCCGCGCCTTGCAGTTCGGCGGTCAGCCGTTGTTGCTGCCGGCCAGCCCATCGCTGCAACACGCGGCCGGTGGCGCGTTCACCTTCAGCGCCTGGCTGCGTCTGGACCAGGCCAGTGGCGAACAAGTGCTGTTGGCCCGTCGCGAGGGACCGCACAGCCTGTTGCTGGGTGTGAATCAAGGCAGTCCGTTTGTGGAGGTTGACGGCCAACGCGCCGCCTCGACCCAGCCGCTGAACCCTGGCCAATGGCAGCACCTGGCGTTCACCGCCGAGGGCGAAAAGATCGCGCTGTACGTCAATGGCCGCGAAACGGCGAGCCTGGCGGTGGCGCTGCCGGCGTTCAATACGCAATTGGCGCTGGGTGCCGATCTGCCGGAAGCCGCCAGCGGCCACCAGCCGTTCGCTGGGGCAATCGATGAGTTGCGTCTGTCAAAAGTCGCTCGCCCAGCCTCGCTATTGTTGGCCGATGCCAGTGCCCAGGGCGCCGAGTCGAAACTGGTGGCTTACGGTGTGGATGAAGAGCAGTCGGGCTTCGGTTTCGGCAGCCTGGGCTTCCTGCTCAAGGCCGTGCCGGTGGATGCCTGGGTGATTATCCTGGTGCTGGTGGCGATGATGTTCCAGTCGTGGTTCATCATGCTGCGCAAGAACCGCATGGTCAGTCGAGTGAGTGCGGCCAACGAGATCTTCCGCGGCGAGTTTGCCCAAATCGGCACCCGTCTGGAGATGTACTACGACGACACCGTCTTGGCCGAGCGCCTGCAACATTCTTCGTTGTGGCGCCTGTACCGCGTGGCGATCAAGGAGATCCGCACGCGCCGCGCCCAAGGTGCCGACACGTCGTCGGTGTCGGCGGCCACCATCGAAGCCATCCGCTGCTCCATGGACGGTGTGCGCACCCGGGAAAACCAGGCACTCAGTTCCAAATTGTCGACCCTGTCCAACGCCATTGCCGGCGGCCCGTATATCGGCCTGCTGGGCACGGTGCTGGGGATCATGGTGGTGTTCCTCGGCACGGCCATGGCCGGTGACGTAAACATCAACGCCATCGCCCCGGGTATGGCCGCCGCGTTGCTGGCCACGGCCATGGGCTTGTTCGTCGCGATTCCGGCCCTGTTTGGCTACAACCGCCTGATCACGCGCAACAGAGAAGTCAGCGCCGATATGCGCGTGTTCGTCGACGAGTTCATCACTCGCCTGGCGGAGATGCACGGCGAGAGCCAGTCCAGCGAAACGGCACACCGCCGCGAGCAGCACGCCCCTGTGTCGGCCTGAGGAGAATCGCCATGGCTAGCGTAAATGCCTCCCACGACGATGACGAAGATGCCGCCGTCGACAGCATCAACATCACGCCCCTGGTGGACGTGCTGATGGTGGTGTTGGTGATGTTCATCCTCACCGCCACGGCCCAGGTTTCGGGTATCCAGATTCATCTGCCCAAGGCCAGTGCCTCGGTGTCGCTGTCCGAAGCCAAGACCAAGGCTATCTCGGTGAACGATGGCGGCCAGGTATTCCTCGATGCTTACCCGGTGACCCTGGCCGAGCTGGAAGATCGTTTGCGTATCGAGAAGGCGCAGAGCCCGGATTTCCCGGTGATCGTGCGCGGTGATGCGTTGGTGCAGTACCAGAAGGTGATCGAAGTACTCGATCTGCTGCGTCGGCTGGAGCTGTCCCAGGTCGGGTTGGTTACCGGCAAACCGAGCCAGGGCTGAGCCATGACCGCACAGATCCCGATGCCACCCCTGCCTGTGAAGAACAAGCCGCCTCTGCGCCCATTGAAGTGGGGCGCCGGCCTGTTGCTGGGCGCCGTGGCTGCCTGGTTCCTATGGCAGTGGGCCAATGACATGAGCGGCGTGCGCCGTGAAGCGCCGAAGGTGCCGACCATTATTCCGTTGCCGCCACCACCGCCGCCGCCACCGGAAAAACCCAAGGAACCTGAGCCTCAGGTTGAAGAAAAGATCCCGGAACCGGTGCCCACCCCAGAGCCGGAAGAGGTCAAGCCGGCGGAGGAAGCACCGCCGTCACCGGTCGATGACTTGGCCAACCCGATGCAGATCGATGGCGATGCGCAGTCCGGTAACGACGGTTTCAACATCGGTGCAGGCAAGGGCGGCGGCATGGCCGGTTCAGGCGGTGGTGGCTTGGGCACCGGCACGTACAAGCAGTATTTGGCAGGGGTGTTCCAGCGTTTGTTGAGAGAAGACCCGGAATTACGCAAGAAGGCTTACGCGGTGCAGGCCGATTTATGGTTGAGCGCCGAGGGTCAGGTGACGCGGGCTGAGTTGGTGAAGTCCAGCGGCGACGCCGAGACCGATGCACAAGTGCTCGCCGCGTTGCGTGCGCCCCATGCCACGCAGCGCGTACCGGCCGCCGTGACGATGCCGGTACGGCTGTCGCTCAAGGGCCGACGCCCGGATTGATCAAACCCCATTTTTGACAGGAGTTGCGTACACATGATTTCCCCCGTGAATCGACTGACCCTGGCGGTCGGCATGGTCATCGCCACCCTGGTCGGCCAGGCGTCGGCAGCACCGGTTGCGCCATCGGAAAACGTCACGATCAATTTGATCCGTTTGCTGGTGCAGCAAGGTGTGTTGACCCAGGACGCCGCCAATGGGTTGATCGCCCAGGCCGAACAACAAGCCCAGCAGGCCCGCCAGGCCAATGCCGCGCCGGTGGTTGCCAGCGGCCCGACCGCAGCGCCTGGCGATGTGCGCGTGCAGTACGTGCCGCAGGCCGTGCGTGACCAGATCCGTGACCAGGTCAAGGCTGAAGTCATGGCCACTGCCAAACAGGAAAACTGGGCGCAGCCCAATACCTTTCCGGACTGGGTGTCGCGCATCACGTTCGACGGCGATATCCGCCTGCGAGACGAGTCGCGCTATTTCTCGGGTAACAACAGCAATGAAATCGTCGACTACGCCAAGCTCAACGAGAGTGGCCCGTACGACGTCAATAAAGACACCAACACCAAGTTGCCGCCATTGCTCAATACCACCAAGGACCGGCAGAACCTGTTCCGCCTGCGTGCCCGCCTGGGCATGAAAGCGGTGATCTCGCCGGAGTGGACCGCTGGCATCCGTATCGGCACAGGTTCCGACAACAACCCGGTGTCCACCACCCAGACCCTGGGCGGCGGCTTCGGCAAGAAGGACATCTGGCTCGACCAGGGCTACATGAGCTGGAAGGCCAGCCCGGACCTGACCCTGACCGCCGGGCGTTTCGCCAACCCGTTCTACTCCACCGACATCCTGTATTCCCCGGACCTGAACTTCGACGGTATCGCCGCCAACTTCAACCATGCGCTGAACAACGAATGGGGCGTGTTCGGCACCCTGGGTGCGTTCCCGGTGGAGTACACCTCCGACGCCGCCAGCAGCAACGGTCTCGACAAGGAAGACAGCGACACCAAATGGTTGTTCGGCGGCCAGATGGGCGCCAACTGGAAGATCAACCGCAGCAACAACCTGAAGGGCGCGGTGGCCTACTACCACTTCGACGATATCGAAGGTAAACGCTCCAGCCCTTGCTCGCCATGGGCCGGACAACCCGCGTGTGACAGCGACGGCTCGCGCCTGGCCTTCATGCAGAAGGGCAACAGTGTGTTCCTGCTACGCGACATCGCGCCCAATCCGGCGACCCCTGGCCTGACCCCGCAACCGCAGTTCGTGGGCCTGGCGTCCAAGTTCGACGTGCTGGACCTGAACCTGGCCTGGGACACCGAGCTGCCCAGCGACTTCAAGCTGCGTACCCAAGGCAACTACATCCACAACCTGGCGTACGACAAGGGCGAAATGCTCAAGCGCAGCGAAGGCCAGATCGTCAACAACATCAACAGCAATGGCCAGTTTGAAAGTGGCGGCAACGCGGCGATGGTGCAATTCACCCTGGGCAACGCCTTTGAGATGCGCAAGCGCGGCGACTGGAACGTGTTGGCCGGTTACAAGTACATCCAGCCGGATGCCTTGCCCGATGGCTTCAACGACTCCTCGTTTCACCTCGGTGGCACCAACGCCAAGGGCTATTTCATTGGCGGCAACTACGGCATCGACAAGAACATCTATGCCAGCGCCCGTTGGCTGAGCGCCTCCGAAGTGTATGGCGCGCCGTTTGACATCGATGTGATGCAACTGGAACTCAACACGCGCTTCTGATGCGCAGGGAGATGCCACATGAACAGGCGAATAAGCGGGCTGCTGTTGTTGCTGGTTGCTACCGGTGCATCGGCCGAAGGCATGGAGGAGCGTCTGCGTACCCAACTGCGCAGCACCACCCAGCAGTTGCAGGCGCTGCAAAGTGAACAGGCCCAGGCCAGTGCCGCACGGCTGGCCGCCGAGGCCCAGGCCAAGCAAGCCCAGGTGCAGATCAAGCAACTGACGGCCGAGCTGGAAAAGGCCCGTGGCGTGGCCGAGCAACTGGCCGGCCAGCAGCAGAGCGTGCACAGCCAGGCGCAAGCCCAGGTGGCGGCGAGCAACGAGCAGATCGGCAAGTTCAAGAAGGCCTATGACGACCTGCTGGTGCTGGCCAAAGGCAAAGAAACCGAACGCGCCCGCTTGCAGGCGCAATTGACTGAACGTGACACACAAGTGCAGCAATGTTCAGCCAAGAATCAACAGATGTACGGCGTGGCCCAGCAGATTTTGGCCGCCTACGAAAAAATCGATGTGGCCGAAGTGATGAGCATCCGCCAACCCTTCGCCAGTGGCGCGCGGGTGAAGTTCGAGGAACTCGCCCAGGGTTTTGGCGATGAGCTATACCTTAATCGGTTTGATGCTCCACACACCGCGCTTAATCAATGATCAACAAGGAAGAGACACTATGAGCGATGTTCAACTGATCACCCACGTCACCCCGCAAAGCCTTACCGAACTGCTGCAGGAAGCCGGCTACCGCGTTAACCAGACCGAACAGAACGGCATCGTGCAACTGCTCAGCGCCAGCCAGGGCATCGGCTTTGCCGTGCGTTTTGGCAACCCGGCGGCGGAGCAGGGTAGTTACGTAGACTTCACCTACAGCTGCGCACTGCGGGTGCAGGGCGAATTGCCGGAAGGCTTGGCCCAGGTGTGGAACGCCTCGCGGCGCTTCGCGCGGTTGTCGTTGCAGGGTGAGTTTCTGCTGATGGAAATGGACGTGGTAGTGGCCGGTGTCGGCGCTACGCACCTGCGCAGCCAATTGGAGTTGTGGGATCGCCTGCTGCAGGAATTTATCGTGTACCTGCGTGACTACAGCCAGCATGCGGCCCAGTTGCAAGCCCAGGCTGCGGCTGCGACCGTGGATGAAGAGGCGCCTGTCCTGTGAAGAAACCAACCCTGCTCGTCGGCGCGGGTGCGCTGACCTTGCTGGTCG
The DNA here is from genome assembly GCF_050739995.1 of Pseudomonas sp. Taxonomy (GTDB): domain Bacteria; phylum Pseudomonadota; class Gammaproteobacteria; order Pseudomonadales; family Pseudomonadaceae; genus Aquipseudomonas. Next base: position 8,454 of record NZ_JBOICG010000355.1, read on the forward strand.
TGGCGGTAGGGTTGAGTCTGCGACCGGGCACAGACCCGGTCGCTGCTCAGCAACCGCTGAAGCCCGAGCACGCGGGGCCTGCGGTGGCCCGCCTGGGCAATCAGCAGATCGACCTGCCTGAACTGCAAAGCGTATTGGCCAGCCTGCCGGCCGAAACCCGTGAGCAACTGCGCGGCAATCGTGGTGCGCTGGAAACCTGGATTCGCTCGCGCCTGGCGCAAAAGGCCGTGCTTGAACAGGCCGACGCCCAAGGCTGGCGTCAGCGCCCGGAGGTTGAACAACAGACCCGCGCCGCCACCGAACAGATCGTGTTTCGTGACTACATGCTCTCGGTCAGCCAGGTGCCGGCCGACTACCCCAGCGCGGCGGAATTGCAACAGGCCTACGAC
>NZ_JBOICG010000356.1:0-3570 GCF_050739995.1 Pseudomonas sp.
GTTGAGGATCATCCGTTCATCGTCAGTTTGAGGCATGCGCTCTTTGGCCAACATGTCCTTGGCGATTTTACGGGTTGTCGCGGCACCTTCCAGTTGGGCGCTGGAAATCGCCTCCTCCATCATCAACGAGTCAACCAGATACTGGGTATTGTCCCGGTATTGGGGCGATGATGCCGCCGCGCCTCCCAGCCTGGACGTCACCGATTCGACAGCGTGAATCACTGCCTCACAAAAATCAGTGCCATACAAGAAAAAGGGACTACCGCATTCGCTGCGCAGCTCAAGGGTTTTGCTCGCGCACGCCCGAGCCATTTTGATCGCAGCCCACACTGCCTCTTTGTTGACGCCGGGCGCGGGATAACGACGAAACTCGTCCCAATGCAGATACCGCCCCTTGTCATCTACCGCCTTGTGGAGACGCGCCAGCTCAAAAACCTCCATGCCATATTGCTTCAGCAACACCGCGAAGTCGGTCGGTCTTTGGACTTTAGCCATGACTGAAACTCAATTTTCAAAAATTGAGTTGATCCTTGCGCGTCGACTTCACGCTGTCAAGCCTTCCCCTCACGCTTGACCTTCAGATGCCGCGCATACCAAGGCCGCTGCGGTACGCGCTTGAACAAACCCTTGAGCAGCTCCTCATCCGCGCCGAAGGTGATCCGCAGTGCCAGCTTCATGGTTTCCGGGTCCATTTCCATTGAGCGGCCCATTTGCAAACCCGGCGTGGTGCTGCACCCATGGGTATCGGGACCGAGCCATGGATCGTCGACCTCGACCCACCGGCCAGGCGCGAACCAGGCCACGCCGTTGACTTCCAGGCGGCTGACCTCGCCCGGGCTGAAGCGCTCATGGGCGCGGAACCAGTCTTCGATGCGATCGTCGACCCAGCCGTGGAAATGCCAGAACACCGGGTTGACGTGAGAGGAAAACGGGTCGCCGAGGAAGTCGTTTTCCGGCACGTACCAGCGTGCGGCAAAGTCCGAGGGGTCGCGGGCAAACGGCACCGGAGCACCGTTGGACGGATCGCGAGGCACCGAGGCCCAGCGCATGTGCAGCCAATCATGCAGGCCCAGTTCCATTTCCGAACCCAACTGGCCCAAGGTCAGCTTGGCCAGGTAACGCGGGTCGCGGTATTGGGATTCCCACACCTGGAAGTTGCTGTGATAGGTCTCGGCCGCCTTGATGTCGCCGACCCACTGGGTGTAATCGGCGTCGTCCGGGGCCGACCAGGCCGGTGGTAGCGCGAAGCCGTCGTGGTTATCGAAGTAACGCACGAAACCCAGACGATCGCGTTCCAGCGCGGGTTGCGGCTCGGGGAATTGAGGCCATGAGGGCAGGTCTTGCATGGACCGTGCAGTGCCGAGCATATGGCGGTGCATGAAGAAAAAATCGATGCCGGAGCCGTTGCGGTCCTTGCGTTTGCCTCGGGCGTCGCGCTCCTGGCCTCGCGGGCCCGGCTGCCAGCCGATGCCACGCAAGGCGTCACGTTTTTCTTCGGAGAGCTTGTGCCATTGGTCGCGGGTGGCATGCCACAGCTGGTGAAACAGGCGGTGTTCGGGCGAGATCAGCCAGGCCAACAGTGTCGGGTTGAGGCCGATACGTTGGCGGGCTTCGGGGAACACCTGTTTGTGGGCGACAAAACGATTGTCACGTTCGGTCAGTGCCAACGGGCGATTGAGGTCGAGGATCTGCCCCGTCAGCGTGCCGCTGCCGGCGTTGCCGAAGTCGGCCCAGACTTCATCGAGGGTCATCTTGAACTCATAGGCGGGTATGCCAGCGGGTGCGTCGCGGTCGATCAGGCGCCAGTAGAGCATGGCGCCCTCGCCCGTCAGCAGATCGCCCAATACGCGATAGCGCGGCTCGCCCTCGGCACGCAGGTTGTCGGCGGTGTCGAGGTAACCGCGCAGGCCACGGCCACGCGGGGCGATGTCCAGCAGCAGTTCCAGGCCTTGCAGCGGCAGGCCCTTGAGGCCGGCATCACGCCCTTCCAGACGCAGGTTCCATACCCCGCGCAGGGTATTCGCCAAGTGCTGGCCCTGGGTGTCGGCCAGGTCGACTGTGGCTTCGCCGGGGGTGATGGGGAATTCTTCTTCCCGCGTCAACTCACGATGGGCATAAAAGGCCGCCGGCACAGCCGCGCCAGTCAGCGCCAGGCCTGCGATGAACCCACGTCGAGAGATCGTCATTGTCTACCTTAGGAAACGGCTTAATCAGAGCTAGAACGTTTGCAGCCTGAGTAAATTTACCGCCGCGTCGCCGCCGCCTAAATTTCCCCCGCCATCGCTCGTTCCACCCTGATAGCAAAGGCCTCAACTGACTGAGATGGCAATGACAAAACCACGTTCGAAAAAGGCGCTGTACATCGGCCTGCCGCTGGCACTGGCCATCGGCGCCGGAGCCGGTTTCCTGGTCTGGGATCACTGGTTCAAGGGCAATGCCGGCTACCCGTTGGAGGTGATCAAGCAGGCGAATGAAATGCAGGACCGCCTGTTGTCATTCGACAGCCACATCACCGTGCCCCTGGATTTCGGCACCGCTGGCAACGAGGCCGACAAGGATGGCAGCGGCCAGTTCGACCTGGCCAAGGCAGCACGCGGCCGCTTGTCCGGGGCAGCGCTGACTATCTTCGGCTGGCCGGAGATCTGGAACGGCCCCAACGCCCCGCACAAACCCACCGAGGGTTTCGTCGAAGAGGCCCGCCACGAGCAGGAGGTGCGCTACAAAATCATCTCCGGCATGGTGCGTGACTTCCCCAACCAAGTCGGCATCGCCTACACACCGGATGATTTCCGCCGCCTGCACGGCGAGGGCAAGTTCGCGATCTTTATCAGCATGCTCAACGCCTACCCGCTGGGTAATGACCTGAACCAGCTGGACCTGTGGACCGCTCGCGGCATGCGCATGTTCGGCTTCAGTTACGTGGGCAACAACGCCTGGTCCGATTCGTCGCGCCCACTGCCGTTCTTCAACGACTCGGTTGACGCACTCGAGGGCCTGTCAGACATCGGCCAGCAAGCCGTACATCGCCTGAATGACCTGGGCGTGATCATTGATGTGTCGCAGATGTCGACCAAGGCCCTGGAGCAAGTGGCACAGTTGAGCCGCACGCCCCTGGTGGCCTCCCATTCAGCACCCCGTGCGTTCGTGGACATCCCGCGCAACCTCAGCGACAAAGAGCTGCAACTGATCAGGAACAGCGGTGGCGTGGTGCAGGTCGTGGGCTTTTCCGCCTATCTGCGCCCGCTCAGCCAACCGACCCAGGACAAACTCAACGCCCTGCGCGCCCGCTTCGACCTGCCGCCACTGCCTAATCTGGCCATGGCCTTGATGCCCGGCGACGCGATCATCGCCGCGTGGCCCGAGCAGCGATTCGGCCAATACGCCAGTGCGCTGTACGCCATCCTCGACGAAGAACCCAAGGCCACCCTCAAGGATCTGGGCGACGCCATCGACTACACCGTGCGCAAGATCGGTATCGATCACGTCGGCATCGCCTCGGACTTCAACGACGGCGGCGGCCTCCAGGGCTGGGAGAACGTCGGCGACGTGCGCAACATCACCGCCGAGTTG
>NZ_JBOICG010000357.1:0-7053 GCF_050739995.1 Pseudomonas sp.
GCCTGGAGTCCAGTCTTGAGCCCCAGGCATAAAAAAGCCCGCCACCGCGAAAAGCGGTGACGGGCCTTGATCGAGAGACTTATTGCTGCAAATCAACCGGTACGCTTGAGGCGATCGGCGCGGTTCCAGGTACGCCGATTTCAGTCGGCAGACCATCTTCAGCAGCAACCACATCCCGAACCTGATCCCAATTGACTCGCAGGTTGTTGGCCAGGTCTTCGCGCTTGAGCAAGGCATTGATGACCGCAGTGTGCTTGTCGACCACCGATGGTGTGCCATCGTCGTTCAGTGGTGTATGGGCTTCGAGATAGACCTTGCCACCACTGCTGCCGAACTTGTAGGCGTCGTTGATGATGCGCACCGACGTACCCACCGGCACCATACCGGCCATCTCCAGCACGTTGTTATTGAACATGCGGAAGCAGCCGTGACTGGTACGCGTGCCGATACCAAATTTCATGTTGGAGCCATGGATCAGATAGCCCGGAGTGCCCAGGGTGAACTTGAACGGCCCCAGCGGGTTATCCGGGCCAGCAGGCACCACATTGGGCAACGGGTCGCCATTGGCGGCGTGTTCGGCCTTGATCGAGGCCGGTGGTGTCCAGGTAGGGTTCGGCGTCTTGGCGATGATACTGGTATGGGCGATCGGCGAGCCCCAGCCTTCACGACCAATCCCCAGCGGGAAGGTGTAGACGACGTTCTGTCCTTTAGGGAAGTAGTAGAGCCGGTATTCCGCCAAGTTGATCACGATGCCTTCACGCGGGCCGGGCGGCAGGATGAACCGTGTCGGCAGCACAATCTCGGTGCCCGCACCGGGCAGCCAGGCATCGACGCCCGGGTTGGCCGCGACCATTTCCGAATAACCAAGATCGTAGGTAGTGCCCAGGTCGGCAAAGGTATCTTCGTATTTGGCCTTGATGACCTGGACCTGACCAACGATGTCCTCACCTGGTGGCGGCAAGGGCAACTGCAAGGCTGCCGCAGAACCGGCCGCACAGAGAGCAGCGAGAGACAGGCAGCAGGTGACGACGGAAAGGCGCGACAACATCCGGAAAATCCTTCGCAGAACGACGGGTAGGAAAAAATTGATTGTATACGTGAAGCGGACTTCAAGCATCAATCCGCCCCGCTATAGCTCGAAGCGCAGCTCCGGCCAGATAGGCGGCGTGCCGCGCTTTTGCGATTCGAGAATGGCACGACATAAAGGGCAGAGCCGCTGATCTTGAAAAATCGAGCGATTCACCGATGACCAGCGGGGTTGTGCCGGCAACAATGTACCGCACAGCGTACGGTCTATCGAACCGCCCAACTCCAGCTGACGCGCCACCAAATGCACCCTGACTTCCTGGCAGGCGAACAGATCCAGCTGCTCGTCCGGCTCGATCAGTTGGTAGTTAAACAGGGACCAGGCAGGACGCGACATCGAGGGCTCCAAATCGGGGGGGCGCCACCTTAGCCGAAAGCCTGCCGGTAGAAAAGCGTCATAGCAGCGGTTTTAGCGTCGGCCAGACATTTTCGAGCAATTTGCCCTGGGCACCGACCGCCGGGTGAAGTTGATCCGCCTGCATCAACTCCGGGTGACCACCCACGCCCTCGAGGAAAAATGGCACCAGCGGCACGTTTTTCTCTTTGGCCAATACGCCATACACCTCAGCGAATGCCGTGGTGTAGCGCGGGCCGTAATTGGGCGGTAATTGCATTCCCAACAACAGCACCTTGGCACCACCGGCCTTGGACTGATCGATCATCGATGCAAGATTTTGTTTCAATTGCGCTGGAGGCTGGCCACGCAAACCGTCATTCCCCCCCAATTCGATAACCACTACGTCCGGCTTATGCTCTGCAAGTGCCGCTGGCAGCCGCGCCAAGCCTCCCGCACTGGTGTCGCCACTGATGGAGGCATTGACCACTTTATCGCCGAAACCTTCCTGCTTGAGCCGTTGTTCCAGCAGTGCGACCCACCCCTTGCTGGTATCCAGGCCGAAACCGGCACTGATACTATCGCCAACGATCAGGACTGTACCCGCCGCTGCGTTCTGGGCCATGCACATCAAGGCCAGGCCAGCACTCAAAAACCACATTCGCATCGGATTCTCCATGGGCGCAAGCATTCTCACCGCGCGAAACCTTAGCAAAGTGGTTCCCAGCGCGGAAGGTGAACTGACTATCCTGCACGAACTGAGCCTGGAACTGAACAAGGGCGATAGCCTGGCTATCGTCGGCAGTTCCGGCTCCGGCAAATCCACCCTCCTCGGCCTGCTGGCCGGCCTCGACCTGCCCAGCAGCGGCGAAGTCACCCTGGCCGGCCAAGCGCTGAGCACCCTGGATGAAGACCAGCGTGCGCGCATCCGTGCCGAGCATGTGGGCTTTGTATTTCAATCCTTCCAATTGCTCGACAGCCTCAACGCGCTGGAAAACGTCATGCTGCCTCTGGAGCTGGACGGTCGCAAGGACGCCCGCGAGCGCGCCAGGCATTTGCTGGAGCGTGTCGGCCTGGGCCAACGCCTGACCCACTCTCCCCGCCAGCTTTCCGGTGGCGAGCAGCAACGGGTAGCGATCGCCCGCGCCTTTGCGGCTGAACCGGATGTGCTGTTTGCCGACGAGCCCACCGGCAACCTCGACAGCCACACCGGCGAGCGCATCAGCGACTTGCTGTTCGAGCTCAACAAAGAGAGCGGCACGACTTTGGTGTTGGTCACCCACGATGAACGCCTGGCCCATCGTTGCCGGCGCCTGATCCGCCTTGAAGCCGGCCTGATGGTCGCGCCCCTGGAGCCTTGATGGCACGTTTGCCGCTGTTGCGCCTGTTCAGCCTTGCCATGCGCCAATTATTACGGGACGCCCGCGCCGGCGAATTGCGCGTGCTGTTCTTCGCCCTGTTGGTAGCCGTCGCCGCCAGTACTGCCATCGGCTACTTCGGCGCGCGGCTCAACGGCGCCATGCTGTTGCGCGCCACTGAGTTCCTCGGTGCCGACCTGGTGCTCGAGGGCAGTTCGCCGGCTCGCCCAGAGCAGATAAAGTCCGGAACCGAGCTGGGCCTGGACCATGCACGCATCGTGGAGTTTTCCAGTGTCATCGCCACGGATAACGGTATCCAACTCTCCAGCATCAAGGCAGTCAACGAGCAATACCCGCTGCGGGGCGAGCTTAAAAGTGCATCAGAGCCCTTCGGCGCCGAAACAGCAGGAGGCGGCCCAAAGCCTGGTGAAGCCTGGGTTGAAGCACGACTGCTGACGGCGCTGGAGCTGAAAGTTGGCGACAGCATCGATGTCGGCATGAAGACCCTGCACCTGACGCGCATACTCACTTATGAGCCAGACCGTGCCGGCAACTTCTATAGCCTTACGCCCAGAGTGATGATCAACCTCGCGGACCTGGATGCCACCGGCGTGGTTCAGCCCGGCAGCCGCGTCAGCTACCGCGAACTATGGCGCGCCCCCCAAGGCAGTACAGCGCTGCAGACCTATCGCGACTTGGTCAAGCCTGGCCTCGCCGCTAACCAGCGCCTGCAGGACTCACGCGATGGCAATCAGCAAATCGGTGGCGCCCTGGGCAAAGCCGAGCGCTACCTGAACATGGCCAGCCTGGTGGCCGTGCTGTTGGCCGGCGTGGCCGTGGCATTGTCGGCCAATCGCTTTGCCAGCCGACGCTTCGACGCCAGCGCACTGTTGCGCTGCCTGGGGTTGTCACGGCGCGAAGCGATGCTTCTGTTCAGCCTGCAACTGAGCGTACTGGGCCTGCTGGCAAGCCTGACCGGCGCCCTGCTCGGCTGGTTGGCGCAATTTGGACTGTTCTATTTCCTGCACGACCTGCTGCCGGCAGATGTGCCGCCCGGCGGGCTGCTTCCGGCAGTCGCAGGCATCGGCACCGGGTTGGTTGCCCTCGCCGGCTTCGCCCTGCCGCCATTGGCAGCCCTGGGGCGCGTTCCACCGTTGCGAGTATTGCGTCGTGACCTGCTGCCTATCCCTTCCAGCACCTGGATGGTCTACGGTGCCGCACTGCTCGCCCTCGGCCTGATCATGTGGCGCCTGAGCCTCGACCTGGTGCTGACGTTCGCGTTGCTGGGCGGCGGCGTGGTGGCTGCGCTGATCCTGGGTGGTTTGCTTCTACTGCTGCTGCAAAGCCTGCGGCGGCTATTGGCTCGCGCATCCCTGCCTTGGCGCCTGGGTCTGGGCCAACTGCTACGGCATCCGCTGGCGGCGGCTGGCCAATCCCTGGCGTTTGGCTTGATCCTGTTGTCCATGGGATTGATTGCCTTGTTACGTGGCGAGTTGCTCGACACCTGGCAGAACCAGTTGCCCAAGGATGCCCCCAACTATTTCGCCCTGAATATCCTGCCAGCTGACAAAGATGCGTTTGGCGCTCGCCTGCTGCAGGTGCAAGCTCAGTCCGCGCCATTGTATCCAGTCGTGCCGGGGCGACTGATCAGTATCAATGGCGAACCTGTGCAGGAGATTGTCAGCAAAGACTCCAGCGGTGACCGTGCAGTACAACGCGACTTGAGCCTGACCTGGGCCGCCGATTTGCCACCCGGCAATGTCCTGACGGCTGGTTCCTGGTGGTCGCCACAACCGAGCGATGACATTCCCGGGGTGTCGGTAGAAGCCAAAGTCGCCGAAAGCCTGAAGCTCAAGCTCAACGATCATCTGGTGTTCACGGTAGGCGGCGAGAATCGCGAGGCCCGGGTGACCAGCCTGCGCACGATCAACTGGGATAATTTCCAACCCAATTTCTTCATGATCTTCCAGCCGGGCACATTGAAGGACCTGCCCGCTACCTATCTGACCAGCTTCTACCTGGCACCGGGGCACGACCAGCAGATCGTCGACCTGTCCAGGGCCTTCCCGGCCGTTACCATCCTGCAGGTCGAGGCATTGCTGGAACAGTTGCGCAGCATTCTTGCCCAAGTGACCTTGGCAGTGGAATACGTGCTGCTGTTTGTGCTGGCCGCAGGCATGGCCGTGCTGTTCTCCGGCTTGCAGGCCACTCTCGACGAGCGAATTCGCCAAGGCGCGCTGTTGCGTGCACTAGGCGCCGAACGCAAGTTGCTGGTCAAGGCACGACGCATCGAGTTCGGCCTGTTGGGTGCGGTCAGCGGCCTTCTGGCTGCACTCGGCACAGAGCTGGTGACCTGGGTGCTGTACCGCTACGCGTTCGACCTTGCCTGGCACCCTCACCCGTGGCTGCTGCTGTTGCCGGTGATCGGTGCCGTACTCATCGGTGGCGCCGGGGTATTCGGTACGCGACGAGCCCTGAATGCCAGCCCTCTGACAGTACTGCGCGAAGGCTGAAACGCGGCAGGCCTGCGCCCCGTCCTGGGCGCAGGCCATCATTACCTATTTCACATATTCGATGTGGGTGATCCACCAGCACACCTCACCACTTGGGGTCTGCACAATCGCCTCGTCGTCCACTTCCTTGCGCAGCAACGCACGCGCCATGGGTGAATCGATAGAGATGTAATCCATGCGGTCGTAGATCTCGTCATAACCCACGATCCGAAAACGCTTGGTTTCACCCTGCTCGTTTTCGATATCCACCCATGCCCCAAAAAACACCTTCCCTTCCTGCTCGGGCATGTACTCCACGACGCGCATGTCTTCAAGGCGTTTACGCAGATAGCGTACCCGTCGATCGATTTCACGCAGCAGCTTCTTGTTGTACTGGTAGTCCGCGTTTTCACTACGGTCTCCCAGGGAAGCAGCCCACGTCACTTTGCGAGTGGTATCCGGGCGCTTCTCACGCCACAGGTAATCCAGCTCTTTTTTCAGCGCTTCATGACCTTCTTTGGTAATCAGCTTGGTACTCAAACCCTTGCATCCCGAGGCAATGTCCATTGGGGCCGATACGTCACGACATAACGCCCTGGCGCCGGCTGGCTAGCGCTGATGATAAATGAACCCAGCAAAGTAGCCAGCCGGTAGGCAGATCAACTCAGCTCCGGCGCCCCGAGGACCTGATCCAATTCAAGGAGAGTGCCCTGCAGGCGCTGTCGCATGCCTGATAACTGCGACATCATCAGCGTCAGTTTTTCGCTCCTCCGACCAACGTCCACCACCTGATCCTGGAGTTGTCTCTGGCGCTGCTCCACCTCACGGCTTTTCTCATCCAACTGGCTCTGCTGCTGCTGCAGTCGAACTTGCCACTGCTCAAGCATCTCTTCTCGCTCAATGGCCGCGTGCTTTTTTTGTGTCAGCTCTTGAGCGATCCGAGCGAGATTAGCCAGCGTACTGTCCACCTCCAGCAAAGAGGCATGTTCCTGATAGGCAGGCGGTTTCTCTGGTGCAACCTCGCCTGCTTCAAACTCAACCGGCGATGCACTCGGCTCGGTTTGCACAAGCGCCGAGGGTACTGCAGCGACCGAATGCGAAGGTTCTTCAACGGTGTATTCGTCCGGCAGTTGAGTAGCAGCCTTCGGTTGGCTCACGCCCTTCGGCGGCGCAACCATCTGTGACGAAAAACGAATAGTCGGCACGATCACCGTATTACTTTCGATCGGGGGCAATGCGGGCGCTGATATCCCCAAAGTAATCACCTTCATCACCAATGCCTTCTTGATAATGACCGAGTGATGATCTTCCGGCCTGGCAGGTGGCAACCTGCAACCTTTCAAATCCACGAAATGGAAGGGAATCCGGGACTCACCAGCGCCACTTGTCTTTGCGCCGGATGCCGTCATGAGGATCTGCTTGAAGACATGCATCGCAACTTGCAAATCGTCCTTAGAGTCCACCCCCCCGAGGAAATACCGTTCGAGCTTTTTACGGAGTTCCGCGATATAGACCCTTGAGTGACCAGGTTCAGTCTCTTCATCCAGGCTATACACAAGAAAGTTAGAGGCGATCTGGGCGACAGCGAACCCACAGAGCAGTGCACCGTTGACGGGTGCCTCTTCGCCACTGCGTTCAAGAACAAGAGTACGTAGAAGCATCATGACAATCAGACCTCATCACAAAAATAAAATCTTATATAAACACCAGATAAACATCCGACCGCTAACAAGCCCTCAGGACAAAGCAATTGTTTCAGTGAATTATCAAGCCTGACGTAGGA